>JBHICB010000082.1:0-5876 GCA_046759365.1 Hydrothermarchaeales archaeon (SeqCode) | reverse complement strand
CGCTGAAATCTTAACACCGCATGCAGCGGACAGCTCCTTTACAACTTCAAATTTATGTTTCGGGTCCCTGATCTCATCAAGCGGCCTGGGTTTTAAAAGGGCCTTTACCCTGGTTACAATGGCGTCTTCTAGGGCCCCTACCACTATGGTATCCCCTCTCTTTATCTCACCATCATAGATTATTGTATCAATGGTTACCCCCAAACCCTTCTTCTCTTTTACCTCTAATACAGTACCCACGGCGGGGCCGCTTTCCTCAATCTCAAGCTGCTTTTCTAAGAATCTCTGTGCCAGCCCTACCAAGACCATTAAAAGCTCTGGTATTCCCTCTCCTGTTTTGGCACTTACCGGAATGATAGTAATTTGCTTCTCAAAGCTCTCTACCCGATCGAAGCGCTCAGATTGAAATCCTTCTTCGTGAAGCTTCCCAACCAAATCGTAGACCTTTGTATCCATTTGATTTTTAACATCTTCTGCCTGCATCGCAATGCTTTTAATGATTGAAGCATTGAGGTTGGGGGACCATCCGTGTATCTTATCGATCTTGTTGGCTGCGACAAGAAATGGGGTCTTGTAACCATTCAAGATATTCAAGGACTCAATTGTCTGTGGCTGAAATCCTTCATTAATGTCAATGACCAGCACAGTTAGATCTGAGAGGGCTCCTCCCCTACGTCTCATAGTAATAAATGCCTCATGTCCGGGCGTGACTATAAATAGCAAACCTGGGATGCGGATCTTGAATTTGATCTTTTCCATCAGCTTGCCGGAGATCTTCTCTATGGTTTTCATAGGAACTTCGGTTGCACCTATGTGTTGAGTTATAAGTCCTGCCTCTCTATCCGCTACAGTCGTCCCCCTAATGGCGTCTAAAATGCTCGTTTTGCCGTGGTCTATATGACCCAGAACAGAAACAATGGGTTGCCTTATCATGACTAAAACCTTTTTGCGTTTTGGGGTTAATCCCCATAGATCCAGCCTTCATCACTTTGATCATATTCAAATATCTCGGAAGGATCAAAAAATAGAGCGATCTCACGCTTTGCAGATTTTTTGGAGTCAGAGGCATGGACAATATTATTCGGAGTGCTGAGGCCAAAATCCCCCCTTATAGTTAGAGGTTTGGCCTCTTTTGGGTCTGTCTTTCCAACTAGAGTCCTTACAATCTGGATGGCGTCCTCCCCTTCCACTACCATAGCGATTGATGGTGATGATGTTATAAAAGACAAAAGACGTTCAAAGAAGTCCTTTTCTATATGTTCTTCGTAGTGCTTTCTTGCCAAGGCATCGTCTACTAAAATCATCTTTGCTGCCGTTATCTTCAATCCATTCATCTCTACTCTGGAGATGACTTTGCCCACCAAACCCCTTGCAACACCGTCTGGCTTTATCATTAAGAAGGTCTTTTCTGTCACTTGATCTCACTTTTTCCCCTTTGCGGCCACTTTTGTCCACTTAGTTCTCCTTGGACTTCTCTTAAGCTTCAGCATATTTTTTTCGCATTTCATGCTACAGAAGTACAAAACGCTACCGTCCATCTTTACAAACATCTTGCCTGTGCCCTGCTCAATCCTGTTGCCACAGAATGAACACTCGTAAGTCTCCATTTTTGCGACCTCACGGTACTTTGAGCTCTTTGGCTTCCCTATCGGTTTCCAGCAAGACTAAAATGTCGCCTTTCTTGACAGGGCCCTTGACGTTCCTTCTAATAATCCTTCCCTTGTCTCTGCCGTCAAGTATCTTCACTTTTGTCTGTATGATCCCGCCGGTCATTCCGGTCCTTCCTATTACCTCTACGACCTCTGCCGGGAAGCCTCTTGTCTCTGCTGTCTTTACCATCTCTCTACCTCTACTTTCTCAAAGCCTTGACTTTCTCTACTATCTCTTCGATAATCTCCTTGGCCTTGCCCTCCTTTACTATGCAGACTGAGGCTGTGGAGACCTCCATTCCGGCTGCCCTTCCAAGCTCTCCTTTATCTGGCACATATACAAAGGGTGTTTCCTTCTCATCGCTTAATACTGGCAGATGTGCCACGATCTCCTCTGGATCGACATCTTCTGCTATTACAACAAGCTGTGCCTGCCCCCGCTCTATGTTTTTGGTTACTTCGTTTGTACCCTTTCCGATCTTGCCTGTTGACCTTGCTATCTCAATTGCCTCATAGGCCTTCTCGGCTAAGTCCTTGGGCGTCTCAAACTTGACGTATATCCTGGCCATATAATACCTCCTGTCTCTTTTCATCAACATCTCATCGGCTCAGCCAATGAAAATTGTGCTGGATAACCAGTTGAAGCCTAACGTTAACATTTAAAAAGGTTCGGGGAAGGGAGTATATAACGTGACTACAATCTTGAAGTATGACCTAGAAATTTGATGGTGCGGTAGTTGCTGGTAACTGCTACCGTTGTAACTTCTGTCGAAGTTTCTACTGCTTTTGATGGCAATAATTCCACGATAGCACAAATGATGCACTTTCTGTGGTTGTTTAGCATAGGATCAGTTGTAGGTTATATCTAGCTTAAGCCAGATAATTATTTAACCTTTAATTCTTAGAATAAGTAAGGTAGCCTTTATCAGGAGGCATGACAATAGATTATACGAAAGAAATAAAGGCACGGTTAAACAATATTAGACATACACTCCATGCATTAGAAGAAGAGTTTGATGAAGGTTTGACTGCTGAGGAAGTGGAATCGACTTTAAAAAAAGGATTTGAGATAATTGAGGAATAGTCTGACGACCCTAGAGGAGTCAGCTGTCTGGTACTCTGTTGGAGTGAGAAGACGCCGATACATGTTGTATGCGCCCCTCATGAAGATGCACTGATAATCATCACCGTTTATATACCCCCAGAAGACGAATGGAGAGAATATAAGATGAGGATTGAAAAATGAAGACCTGTTATCATTGTGGAGGAAAGGTCGAAAAAAGGCTGGTTGAGGTCAAGATCAGTGACGTTGTGGTTAGCAATGTGTATGCAGATGTCTGCAAGAGATGTGGTGAGAAGTATTTCGACACCAAGACTGCCACCTTTATCCAGAAAGTAACCTCCTTTGTAAATACAAAGAAGAAGGAGTACATGCTGGAGGTTACAAAAGGTGTATCTACAGAGACCGGTAGTCAGTAGGGATCTACAGCTTTAATGGTGGGAGGTATATGGACGGAGTATACTTCTCGTTATGCTGTTGTTTCTAACGATAAAAATGAAACCAGCTAGACTCTAGGGTTTCATATCTGGTTTATCTGTGGAGAAGATAGGCTGTTAACTCCTCATCATCTTTACTGTCTATTCTGACAAATCCAAACCTCTCAAATTGTATTATATCGCCAACGTTGACTTTTTTTAAATCACCTTCCCCAAATCCAATTAAGACTTCATTTGGCATTACAACCTTTACATTGATTTTTTCTTCGGGAACCCAATGTATAGGCCTCATCTTATCCTTCCGGGCTACATCCAACTCTTCGCTAAGGTATCTTGCTTTTAGTCTTTCATCCTTTACTGTAATCTCAATATTAAATGCCCCCATCAACCGTATTTTATCTCCTCTTTTAAAAGAATCAAAATCGGTCTTGGAAATGAAAAATTTTGCTTTTCTTCCTTTAGTTTTTATTTTTAATTTTCTAGACCCCCTGTCTGGATAATCAGGATGCAATCTATTCTTTACAATCTTATCTTCACAGCCCTCAACTACAAGCTCTTTGGGATCGGCAACAAAAAAATACCTATCCGCCTTTGGCTCGATTATCTCGCGATTGTATGCATAGAGATTCTTCCAGCTAAAGCTTATGTCTGTCGTTTTAACGCCTACACCAAGCATTGCTTTCCTGATGGCTTCAGGTTGAAATCCTCTTTTCTTTAAAGCCAATAAAGTCCCAAGTTTGGCGTCATCCCAACCGGAATATTCTCCCTCCTCAATGCCTCTTTTTATCTGTGAAGTGCTGAGTGCGACTTCGCCTATCTTCAGGATGCCGTAGTGTATGTAGTAAGGAGCATCCCAGCCAAAATAATCGTAAATGTACTTTTGTTTCTCTGTGTTTACAATATGATCTTTTCCCCTTAGAACATGTGTCATGCCCAATAAGTGATCGTCAACGGCTACAGAGAAGTTCATCAAGGGATAGACTTTTTTTGCGCCTGCCAACGGATGCTTGGCATCGACTATGCGTATGATGGGATAATCCCTGATAGAAGGATTGGGATGTTTTAGGTTAGTCTTTAATCTCAAAACGGCCCTACCCTCGGGCAGTGAAAACATACCTTCGAATTTTTCTAGATTTTCTTTAATAACGGTATCCCTACAGGGACATGCCTCCCTCTTATCTCTCAATTCCTTAAACTCTGACTGTTTGCAATCACAAACATAAGCCTTTCCCATTTCTATAAGCTCTCTGGCGTGGTGGTAGTAAAGGTCCAATCTGCTTGACTGACACACCTCTTTATGCCATGTAACTCCCAACCACCTTAGATCTTCCTTGATCATCTCATAGGCATCGGGATCAACCCTCTTTGGGTCGGTATCCTCCAGCCTTAAAATCAACTCCCCTTCATACATTTTCGCATATTCGTCGTTTAAAACAGCCGCTCTGCTGTGTCCTATGTGTAGCGGACCGGAGGGATTTGGGGCAAACCTTAGTACAACTTTCTCGGAGTCTTCCAGATCAGGTAGTCCACCCTTCGCCTTTGTCTTCTCCTCAAACTCAAATCTGGAAAGCTCTTTTTTTAATTCCTCTCCTGATAGGGCATTGACCTCTTTTACGACCTTGTGTACAAGAGACCGGGCTTCATCTAAGTTTCTTTTAAACTCCGGCTTCTCGGCCAACAACTTGCCCAAAACCGCCTTTTCATTGGCCCTTCCGTAATCCAAAGCGTTTTTTAAAGCGTGTTTGTAAATAGTTTCTCTCATTGAATGGGATTTTTTATCCTTCTCCTATTTACAACTTAGCCTTCTGACCGTTTCTCACAAGAAACAGATTCTTATTGAACTCGTAGTCATACTCTTCTGCAAGTTCAGCGTAAGAAGCTTGCATCTGGAGGTCACCATGGCAGGGTATTATGTTCTCTGGATTAACCATCCTTAAGAGATCTCGATGGTCTTCCCTGCTGGCATGTCCTGAGACATGTAAGTCCTTTATCAAATGAGCCCCCTGTATCCTCAGCTTCGTTTCTAAAGCATATCTATTGGCCACATTCATTGGGTTTGGTATTACATCCGCGGAAAATATGACTTGATCCCCTCTTTCAAAGGTATAGTCAAAAGCCCTGTTGGCCATTCTTGATAGCATTGCGTCAGGCTCTCCTTGGTGACCAGTGACTATAAGTATGTACTTTTCCTTCCCCTCATCTGCCATCCTTTTAAACGCCTTCTTAACGGCCTTGGGATTGGCGTAAGTCTCTACGTTTTTGGGTAGGGTTATTATCCCGAGTTTTTCGGCTATGCCGCTGTACTTTCCCATGGACCTTCCGAGCAGGACAGGTTTTCGGTCCATAAGTTGTGCGGTTGTTATTATGGTGTTTAGCCTTGCTATATGCGAGGAGAAGGTTGTCAACACCAAGCCTTTGTCCTCATCAGCTTTTACAAGGTTATCTAGTAGCATTGTTCTTACGATCTTCTCTGAGGCGGTCCGCCGTTCCTCTGCTACACGAGTACTCTCCACCACCATGCATTTGACCCCCTCTTCTCCGAGCTCTTTTAGCCTTTTATAGTCGGTTTTTTTACCTATCCCTGGAAAGTCGTCAAACTTGAAATCGTTCGCATAAAGCAATGTGCCGTCCGGACCATGTATAGCCACCAATGAGCTATGGGGTATGCTGTGCGTTACGTGTACAAACTCTACACTTATTCCTGGTGCAACCTCTGTTGTGCCCCCGGGG
>JBHICB010000081.1:0-5901 GCA_046759365.1 Hydrothermarchaeales archaeon (SeqCode) | reverse complement strand
ATCCTCGCCTTTGACCCCTGCCTAAAGGCAAGGGGTATAAGGGTTATGAATTAACGGCATAAATGACCTTAAATCTATCCCTAATCATCAATGAAAATTTTTTGGGTGATGAACTTGAGTAAAAAAGCTAAAGAATTCTTGAAAAATGTTAAAACATATTCAAAAAAAGATAAAACAAATCTGCAATTTTCGATAAATAATAAACCTATTTTAAGGAGTGGAAGCCGCCGGCGTGATTCGAACACGCGACCTGCTGATTACGAATCAGCCGCTCCGGCCAACTGAGCTACGGCGGCACCTTTTTGAATCTTTTTGGAAAGATATCGCCTCTTTTTATTAAACGTTGCTGTTGTGTCTTGAAAATTTCAACCTAATTAAAAGATGGACTTTTTGAACTTTAATCCTCTCAGAAGCTTTTAACTTTTTTCAGGATAGATGTAAAGACGCATCTCAATCTTACTATCACTGTTTTCAAGGAGCTTAACAAAATCTCTATCAAGATCCCTTGAGCTTTTATCGGCCTTTATCATAAGGGTCCTAGGGCATACAAAATTACTCTTTCTTAAAACAAAGTCGCTTTTGTGGGTAAAGCTTAAGTTTTGATGGCCTCTTCCAGTGACAGCCTCTTCAAGGTCCTCGACCCTGAGTACGGCCTTTATAACACTGTCTCCCTTTCTGGCAAGGTTTTTAAAATCAGAGCTCAAATCGCAGATGCCTTTGTCGGCACCAACCCCTATTATACAGTCCGCCCTTTTTGAGATCTCTTTATCCTTTGTTATTTCAATGGCCGTCTTGTGTTTAGAGGTTATATTCCCATGACCGTAAGCAACTATCTTCTCCATCAAAATAACCACAATATTAAATCCTATGAAAAATAAATAGTTTTTACGTAAAAAAAAAAGCTGGAAAAAAAGGGGAGAAGCGATGGCCTGATGTTTGGATTAGGAAAAAAAGACAATAGAGATTACAAAGACCAACGCCTTTTCATGGTCGAGAAGCTCAAAAGGTGGGACTATCTTAAATCTGAAAGAGTAGCTGAGGCGATGAACTCTGTCCCCCGACATCTATTTTTGCCTGAGGATCAAAGACGCTACGCCTACGAAGATCGCCCTTTGCCGGTGGGTAAAAACCAGACGATATCTGCCCCCCACATGGTGGCAATGATGAGCGATGCCCTGGATCTAAAAGGAGATGAAAAGGTCCTCGAAATAGGGGCGGGGACCGGATACCATGCCTGTGTTGTAGGTCATATATTAAAGGAAGGATCTGTTTATTCCATTGAGAAGATAAAAACATTGGCCCAAAGGGCTAAAGAGAATATTGAGGGGGCAGGGTGTACAAACGTCGAGGTCATAATTGGAGACGGCACCTTGGGCTTTAAGGAAGAGGCGCCGTATGACAGGATATTCGTTACAGCCGCCGCCCCTGCCATTCCCGAACCATTGTTGGACCAACTTAAGCCCGGCGGATTGTTGCTCATCCCGGTGGGTTCAAGATACGCCCAGGACCTCATCTCTGTTAAAAAGAGTGTAAATGGGAAGATAAAAAGGAAAAATCTGTGCGGTTGCATCTTTGTGCCATTGGTAGGTAGGTACGGATGGAGTGTGTGAACTTATCCTAGTTTTGGAAGATGCCATTAATATGATCTGTACTAACCATAATATTTTTATATTAGGTCTACCTAATTAGCTTTGCCTAATTTGAATTATTTAACAAATAGAAGATAAAAATGAAGATAAACAGACGCACATTCATAAAATATGTCGGCGCAACAGCCATAAGCCTTTCTTTAGGATGCCTAGGAGAAAAGCAGACCACCAAAGAAGCTGGCGTTGTAACGATGGATAAAACTGGAAAACTGACGGTCTATTCCGGAAGAGGAGAAGACCTAATAAGCCCCCTAATAGAAAGATTCAAAAAAGACACAAACATTGACGTGGAGGTTCGATACGGCAAGACAGCCGAACTTGCAGCCACCATATTAGAAGAGGGCCAAAACAGCCCCGCAGACCTATTCTTCGCACAAGACGCAGGAGCACTAGGAGCACTCGCAAAAGAGGAACGATTACTCAAAATATCAAAGACACATCTAGAAAAGGTGGAGCCACGCTTCCACTCTCCAAAAGATGAATGGATAGGCATCACAGGAAGAGCGAGAACTGTGGACTACAATATAAAACTAGTCGACAAAGACGATCTACCAACCTCTATCTGGGGATTCATAGACACAAGATGGGACGACGGCAAGATCGGTTGGGCACCGACAAACGGCTCCTTTCAAGCATTTGTCACAGCATTCAGAGTCCTTGAAGGCGACGACAAGGCACGAGAGTGGCTGGAAGGCATCAAAGCGAACAAGCCGCAAGTCTATCCTAAAAACACTCCAATAGTCGCAGCATTAGGACGAAGAGAGATCCACGTAGGCTTCGTAAACAACTACTATCTCCACCGATTCCAGGCCGAAGACCCTGGATTCCCTGTGGCGCATCATTATACCAAAGGGGACCCTGGCTCCATGATAAACATTGCAGGACTCGGAATCGTAGACACTGCAAAAGATATCGAACTAGCCCAAAAATTCATCGGATACATGCTAAGCGAAAATGCTCAGAGATACTATGCCACAAAGACCTATGAATATCCACTGGTAGAAGGTGTAAATGTGATGGGCCCCCAGAAGCCTTTATCTGAGATAGAAACCCCAAATATCGACCTAAGCGATCTCGACGACCTCAGAGGCACACTGGATCTGTTGCAAGACGTGGGCGTATTTTAATACATAGAAAGGAAGGTATCACAGCACATGAAACCATCTCAGAGGGACAAGACCAAATCAATAAAAAAAATTAAAATCCGCACACTCACACCGCCGCCCTCCTTGGTCTTCGCCGCCATGCTCATAGGAGCGGCTATGATGCTGCCCCTCACATATCTGACATTTCGTACAGTCAGTATGGGGGGGGAAGCATGGGACCTACTCTTACACCCCCGCACGATCCAAGTCTTTGTAAACAGCGCAGTCCTGGCCCTTGTAGTGACCATCGCAGCCACCATCATTGCAGTACCAATCGCCTTTTTAACTGTGCGAACCGACCTGCCAGGAAGACGGTTCTGGTCAGTGGCCACCGCCCTTCCACTCGTCATACCCAGCTACGTAGGCAGCTTCGTAATCATTGCTTCAGTAGGACCAAAAGGCAGTATACTTCAAAACTGGCTCTCCACTTTTGGCATAGAGCGCTTGCCATCGATATACGGATGGCCAGGAGCAACACTGGCCCTCACCCTCTTTTCATATCCTTACATTCTGCTCACTGTACGCGCAAGCCTCCATTCCTTAGACCCCGCCCTTGAGGAGGCATCTCGCAGTCTAGGGTTTAACCGCAGAGAAACCTTCTTTCGTGTGACCCTCCCCCACCTAAAACCCTCCATCGCGGCTGGAGGTCTGCTTGTAGCCCTCTACACTCTGAGCGATTTTGGCACACCGTCTCTAATGCGCTTCGACTCCTTCACAAGAGTTATCTATATACAATACCAGTCCAGCTTTGACCGCAGCATGGCAGCTGTCCTATCCCTTTTCCTGGTGGCATTGGCAGCAATCGTTCTCTCTCTAGAATATTTAGCTAGAGGCAGAGCCCAATACTATAGTAGCGGCAGCGGCACAAAGCGCCTTCCTAGCACAATAGAGTTGGGACAATGGCGTTGGCCCGCCCTTATCTTTTGCGCATCTGTGGTTGCAGTAGCACTTTTGATACCTGTGAGTGTAATCGCTTATTGGCTCGTTCGAGGCATATCTGCAGGAGAGCGGTTGATGTTCGTCTGGCGGCTTGGTCTAAACTCTGTATATGTCTCAGGTCTGGCAGCCATAGTGGCAGTGTTTGCAGCTCTACCCGTTGCCTTTCTCTCTGTACGCTTCCCAAGCAGACGTAGTGATCTCCTTGAACGCAGCACCTATATTGGATTTGCACTGCCTGGAATAGTAGTCGCCCTAGCTTTGGTGTTTTTCGGCGCCAGATATCTAACACCTCTATACCAATCCATAGTAATGCTTATCTTCGCCTATGTTGTTCTCTTCATACCACAGGCAGTTGGCACCATTCGTTCATCCCTACTGCAGGTTAACCCTCGACTCGAGGAGGCTGCCGAGAGCCTGGGTTCAACTACGTGGGAGTCCATGCACAGGGTGACAATACCCCTGGTACGTCCTGGTCTGCTCACTGGTTCTGCCTTAGTGTTTCTCACCACCATGAAGGAGCTTCCAGCCACCCTTCTCCTTGCTCCTACGGGATTCAACACCTTGGCAACCCGCGTGTGGTCTGCAACAGATAACGCCTTCTTTGCACGCGCCGCTGCACCAGCCCTCCTCCTTGTAGCTGTTTCCAGCCTTTCCATGATAATAATCCTGTCCCAAGAAAATAAAATAGAATACGTAAAGCAATAAAGACAATATAGTCAATAGAAGTGATAGCTTGACAGTAATAGAAGTTAAAAATATTACAAAATATTATGGAAGCTCAAAGGCGGTTGCTAATGTCTCTTTTAAAGTGGAAAAAGGGGAGATATTCGCAATCTTAGGCCCCAGTGGGTGCGGCAAGACCACCACACTACGTCTCATCGCTGGATTTGAACCGCCCAATGTTGGGGAGATAATGATAAACGGAGAAACAGTGGCCGGGATGGGCTTTTTCACGCCACCTGAAAAGCGTCACGTTGGCATGGTATTCCAAGACTATGCCCTATTCCCACATCTAAATGTGAAAGAAAACATCGCCTATGGATTGACCGTGCCAAAAAAGCATAGGAATATGGTAGTTGATAACATGCTGGAATTCGTCGGTTTGGAAGGATTTTCTGAGCGCTATCCTCATCAACTCTCAGGGGGACAGCAACAACGTGTCGCTCTCGCAAGGGCCCTCGCACCATACCCTGTGGTGGTCCTCCTAGACGAACCCCTAAGCAACCTAGACACCGATATGCGAGCCCGAATGCGGGGGGAGCTACTCAGTATCCTGCGAAAGGCTCAAACAACGACAATACTTGTCACCCATGACCAAGAGGAGGCCTTCTCCATGGCTGACCATGTGGCAGTAATGAACAATGGCCGTATAGAGCAGAAAGGTGCACCTGAAGAGATATATCATTTCCCCTCCACACGGTTTGTCGCTAACTTTGTTGGCCAAGCCGACTTCATTGATGGCATTGTTGAAGAGGAAGGAATCGCAACCGAAATAGGCGTATTTCCAAATAATAAGGGTTATTCAAATAACACCAAAGTTCAGCTTATGATAAGGCCTGATGACATCTCCTTTGTAAAGGATAAAAACGGCGAAGCGGTGGTGGAAAGTCAGCAGTTCAAGGGATCTGAGAACCTTTATACACTGAAGCTTCCCTCTGGAAAACGTGTACACAGCAGCCGTCCTTCCACCTTAGTAGTTGAGAAGGGAACAAGGGTGAACGTAAAGGCGAAGCCTACACATATCGTAGCATTCGTCAGAGAAAATTCATCTCCACAAAACTATCAAAAAAATAACAATTAGGGTGGCTATGAGGAAAAAATATGCCAATTTCCTATGCTCCTCGCTCACATCTCTTCTGATAATGGCACTGCTTCCCAATATAAAAACCGCTATCCAAAAGATGTTTCTAAATTTCAACATTCAAGCCCTATCTGCTGCACCCGGGATATTATAATTTTCCTTAAGAGAAAATAAAAAGAGACTTTAAAAACCCTACTTCAAGGCATCGATGAGCAGGGGGGAGACGGTTATAAAACTTACCTGAGAGCTGATGGTATTTGTCCCCACAACATCTACTGCCCCGTTGGAGAACAACTTGGCAATAACATTTCCTGTCAGGATGGGATGGATGCAACTTACATATATGTCGCCAACGCCTTGTTTTCCA
>JBHICB010000080.1:0-5908 GCA_046759365.1 Hydrothermarchaeales archaeon (SeqCode) | reverse complement strand
AGGTAGAGGCTACTCTAGTTGGAACAGATCCATCAACGGACCTAGCAGTAATAAAGATCGATCCCATCCCCAATATGCCCATTGTCAAACTAGGAGATTCAGATACACTTAAAGTTGGTCAGAAAGCTATCGCCATTGGTAATCCATTCAGTTTGGACAGGACCGTAACTACTGGAGTGATAAGTGCACTAGGAAGAACATTAGATACTGAGTCAGGTGACATCCTGGTAGGTCTGATTCAAACCGATGCAAGTATAAACCCTGGAAATTCAGGAGGGCCACTGGTAAATTCAAAAGGCGAGCTTATAGGAGTCAATACCGCCATAATATCCCCTGCTGGAGGTTCGGTTGGAATAGGATTTTCAATACCCATCAATACTGCGAAAAAGGTTATGCAGCAGTTGATAGAGAAAGGGAAGGTATCTCACCCATATCTTGGAATTACTGGTGCAAGTGCGGAAGAATTCCCAGAAGAGGTCGGCCTTAAAACTATTCAGGGGGTTTTGGTCGTGGATGTTTTTCTAGGAAGCCCGGCCGATAAGGCAGGACTTCAAGGATCGGATGAATTCGTAACTATAGACGAAATTATATATCCAGCTGGAGGGGATATTATCACAACTATAGAGGGAAATAAGATTAGAACAGTTGAAAATATAATGGAAATTCTCAATAGAAAGGATGTCGGGGATGAGATCCAGGTTGAATACGTAAGAGATGATGGTACAAAAGGAGCAGTTAAAGTAGTTTTAGAAGCCAGACCTTGATAGTTATTCTTTATACTCCCTATAAATTAATAATTTATTTTGGACAAGGAAGATCTGATGAGAGAGGGTGTCTGAAAAAAAGAACGGACATATCAAATCTCCCCTATCCAATATTATAGCCGTTTTCTTAACGTCTGAATCTATTTTTAGCTCTGCTCTGTCCAGTTTGCGTCTTGGAATTTAAAGAAAAATTAGATAGTCATATCGCTTGTTACAGTATGTTATTTGAGAACATAAAAGGCCAAGATATGACTCAATTTTGGCTGTATGGACAAATTTAACAAAAGCTAGGTGCTTATTTATATATCAAAAGAAGGAATAACTAACAACGAGGTCAATGGTATGAGGAAGGGTAGAATAATAATCATCTTTGTGCTTCTTTTTCTTATCATCTCCGTAGGATGTATTACACAAAAAGAAGCTCCACCAGAAACTCTGGCTCCTACGACCATTCCTGCACTGACAATAACTGCCCCTCCGAAAACCACAGTTGCTCCTACAACCACCGCCCTACCAACAACTACACCTGCACCTACCGCCCCTCCAACTACAACACCCGCTCCAACTACCACTGCTCCTCCCACGACGACACCAGCACCTACAACTACGGCTCCCCCTCCAACACCCACACTTAGTGTATCAAATCAGCAGGAAACATTGGATCCCAACGGTAATGTTGAGGTGAGTGGAGAAGTCAGGAACAATTGGGATATGGACGTATATGAGGTTCAGGTTTTAGCAATCTTTTATGACAAATATGGGGAAGTAAAAATCACAAAAAAAAGCTCTCCCATAGATAAATTGGTACCGGGGGAGTCGAAAGCATTCAAAATATCCTCTGGATATCCGAAAGCAACAATAGATAGTTATAATCTAGAACCATCGAGCCCAACAATACCTTCTACTACTCCACCCCCGACAACTATTGCTCCTAAAAACGATTTAGAGATAATAAGCCAATCAGAAGAGACTACACTCGCCCAGAAACTCGCAATAAAAGGGGAGATAAAAAACATCGGAACCAAAGATCTATTCAATGTCCAGGTTTCCGCAACCTTTTATGACCAATATGGAAAAGAAATAGATTGGAAAAAATCCAAACCAATCACAAAGCTTTCTCCTGGTGAAACACGTTCCTTTACTCTTGAATCAGAATTGTTAAGGACCAAAATTGCCGATTACAAACTGGAAACCCTAAGCGATTGAATTTTTATTGTCCCTTCGTCCTTTCGGTTATACCTCTTTAATACTATTGGTATAACCAGCTTTATAACGTTATTAATCCTAAATTTCGACTACTTTCAATAATGGGGTTTAAAGATGGGGCTTGAAGATCTCAATAACAGCGGCAAAATAAAGGAAAGGAGTGAGATAAGGGATATAAAATTTATTGGAAAGAACTTGGGGATCCTTTATTCGGCACCCATGGGTATATTCAAGAGACAAAAAGAGATGTAGTAATAGTTCTCTTAAGAATCTTATTTACTAAGGCCCTTCTTCATCTCTTTTTTATAATAGTTCAACTCCTCTACTTCATCATTGATCTCCTTGAGTTTTTCGGTATATCTTCTCTTCTTGGCCTTTTTCATTTTCTTGTTGAGAGATTTTTTGGATAATCCTTTCTATAAGTTTTAGATGGCATTCTTCTCAATTTTTGCCAATTTCAACTTTTTATCCACCATTTCTAGCGCCAAGGGATACACTCCCACGTCAAAGCGGATTTTCTCATCCAATTTCCTTTGCGGTTGGGATAGCTCAAGCTTGTTTTCTTTCAGATATTTTTCAAGCATTACAATCTTTTCATCCCGCAAATTTACCGCGGATTCAAACTCCCGTCTAAGCTTGCCCCTGCCCAATACTTTATCCAAAAATCCAGCACTTTTCATTTTTTGAGAAGAATCATTCTTGGCCATGTTCTCTCTTCATCATAAGATGATTTATTTCTTATTATTTAACTCTACTTCTTCTCGGATTTATTTTTCACTCCAGATGAAGATATAGAAAAGATTTATTAAACCAAATTTTAAAAGAAAGAGATATGTACGTTGTAGAGACATTTTTAATCTCGCTTGTAATTTTTGTGTTCTCTTATATCGAGCTCTTTTTATATTTTAGAAAAAAAGGAGCATCGGTAAAACAATTGCTTAAGAACCGCTGGATAATCCCTGGTCTGATCTTGGGATTTATAATCCTCTGGTTTACAATATGGAGCTACTTCCGCTATATGCCAATGCCACGAATCAAAACCCGCTACTGGTGAGGGGCAGATAATAATAATGTTTAATCCCAGAACCTCCTTGTCCTTGCGTAATCCCTTTCTGCTTTCAATATGTTCCTGTAGAGACCTCCTTCGTTTCTCGATGCTACAAGTACACGCTTTGCAGTTTCTGGTCCTATGCCCCGAGCAGCAATCGCCACAGCTGCGTTTTTACCATATGAAAGAAATAGATTTGCGCTGATTCGAAGACGTTTGATCTCCGCTTTCTCATCATGTGTTAGCGCCTTTTTATCCCTGTACCTCCTATAAATCTTTTTAAGTCTTTTGGCATCATATGTTATAACCGCAAGCATCCTTGCCCCACACTTGGCGCACTTCAGGTCATCGACAACATTTTTTACTCTGAAATTCCCGCTCCATTTGGTACAGTAAAGACAGAAGAAATCAACCTTTTGATTATAAATCCTCTTCTTCATCACCTTCAATATAATCTTCTCTGCCCTTTCAGGGATTATGATCTCGGCATATGTTTTTAATCCCAATTCTGCCAGGGGCGATGGGCCCTTCAAGCTCAAGTATTCAATCTCAATCTTTCCATCTTTTAATTCATCCAGAACCCTTTTTGTATTCAACAGGTCTAGGTTGTCCCTGAATATCTCTTTTAGGGTTTCTTTGTATAATAGTGAATCGTCATAGGCTGAGATTACCCTTCCGAGGTTTATGTCGCTGTAGGAGACTTCCTTCGATATTGCTCCGAAACGCCTTGCTACATGGAAAAACTTCCACTTGAAAAGGGAGGTCCTTTTCAAACTCCTGTAAAGCAGGGGCTCTATAAAGTCAGAATCTAGATCGAAAGCCTCTTTTAGCAATTCTTCTGAGATTTTTGAAGGGGCCTGTAGAATTATCCTATAAGGGTCGATATTTAAACCAATGGAATGGCCAAACCTGGATGACAATAGTATTGAAAAAAGCCTGCCCAGGGTTTGATTCACCTTAATACCAAAACAGGAATTTATCACGACAAAATTATCTAGGAGTTCTACAACGATCTTTTTATCGTCTCCAACGGGTATACCCTCTTTCAACTGCCTTTTTATTTTCGAAACTCCGATCTTTTTTGTGTAGCTGTCACAAGGATACCGGTCAAAGATTCTTTGGTCCTCGGCATTTTTTCTAAGAACCCCTACCTCTTTTGCAATATTGTAAGGTACAGGTATCTCCTCTCCTACCCAAGTGGGTATGGCCCCTATAACATCGTCTACCGGCTCCACAAGAACTTCGTCCTCGTCTACTGATATAATCTGCCATGGCATGCCCCTAAATATTATCATGCTGCCTTGGTCTAAACTGTTTACGACAAATTTCTCGTCCAGCACGCCTACACTAGATCGGCTGGCTATATTCTTCACAAAATATCTTCTCTGGTCTGGGATGGTGGAAAGATTGTCGTAGTAATATTTCCACGCTGCTTTGCGTCTTTTAAAGCTGTCATCTTCAACCCAGATTAAACCCAGATTGGAGAGTAATCTCAAAATCGCCTCAAACTCTTCCATTTCCAGATTCGTAAATATGAAGCTTCTCTTTGCGATCTCAAAAGCCTTTTCTTTTTTGACAAAGCCAAAGTCCAAGGCCATGCCCACGATCTGATGGGAAAGAACGTCGTAGGGTTTTTTAATTACTTCAAGCTCCTCAAGCTCTTCGGCAAGGGCATTTCTTGCAATGACTAAGGATTCTAAGATGTCGTCGGAGTCAGTTGCTATTATTATTCCTTTTGACTTCCCCCCAACCTTGTGGCCGGATCGCCCTATCCTTTGCAAAAGTCTCGTAACCTGCCTGGGGCTCATATATTGTATTACTAAATCGACCCTCCCGATATCGATACCCAGCTCCAGAGAGGAAGTACATATCAATCCCTTCACCTTGCCCTCTTTGAAATCCTCCTCCATCGCGATCCTAGCTTCCTGGGAAAGAGAGCTGTGATGTATCCCAACTTCTTTATCCAAAATTTTGAATCTGGAGGCGAGTATCTCTGCCATCTGGCGGGTATTTACAAAGATAAGTGAAGAGTTGTGTCCTTCGATGAGTTCTTCCATCCTCCTAATCTTGGAAGAGGTTTCAAGACCCGTCAAGATAGCCTCTGCTATCAATTTGTCCCCTTTCTTTGGTCTCGGCCTTTCCACTGTTATTTCAACATCCTTCGATGGCGAAACCTTCAATATCTCTATCTCGTCTTTGTTGACCAAGAATTTCGATACAATCTCTGGTGACCCAATAGTTGCGCTTATTCCTATCCTCTGAAATCTCTGATCTGCTACTTCTAAAAGACGCTCCAATCCTAGGCTCAACTGAGCCCCTCTCTTGTCCTCCACTAACTCGTGAATCTCGTCTACAATGACCCATCGGACATTTTTTAAGTGCGTCTTCATCCTACGTCCGGGAAGGATAGCCTGAAGCGTTTCTGGTGTTGTTATCAACATGTCAGGCGGAGATAAGGCCTGCTTTCTCCTCTGGTACTGTGTTGTGTCTCCATGTCTTACCGATATCTTTATTCTCAGTGCCTTTCCCCAGAATTCAATTCTATCCAGAAGATCCCTGTTCAGGGCTCTTAAAGGTGTAATGTAAAGGAGGCTTATCCCGTTTGGTCTCTTCTTCAAGAATTGGTCAAAAACAGGCAAAATAGCTGCCTCTGTCTTGCCAATGCCGGTTGGTGCAATAATAAGGGCGTTCTTGCCCTTTAATATCGCGGGTATGGCCACCTCTTGAATATCTGTAGGCCTTTTGAATTTTGACTTGCTCAAGGCCTTGCGGACTTCTTTTCTTAAGAGAGAAAAGGATTTCATCTTATGATTTTTCCTTCTGTTGTCTGATGGCCTCTTCTAAAGTTACCTCTCCGGTCAACACTCTCTCTGCAAGTTCTTGAGAGATG
>JBHICB010000079.1:0-5954 GCA_046759365.1 Hydrothermarchaeales archaeon (SeqCode) | reverse complement strand
CCCCATCACTACTCCTTCAACTACAACAACCCCCCCGACCACCACACTGGTTGAAGAACCAACAACTTTAGAGGAACTCAAAGAGGCAAAAATTACTAATCCTTCTGAATACGATAAATGCCTGAAAGAAATAGAAGAAAATGAAAAGAAATTCGAAGCATGTATTCGTGAGAAGGTAGAACAAAAAGGGTATACTGATGGAATAGACTGTATTCAAGATTTCCAAAACCCCGTATGTGCTAGTACAGAAAGATATAATGCCGAAGTCTATGCTAATAATGATTGTTTAGAACAAAAGGACCCAAACGAATTGAACCTATTTGATTGTCTCAGACTTGTACAGCAATAATCCTATTTCTCAACCAGCTCTGCTTATCCTGTAAAATACCCCACTTTTAGGCCTATTTTCAAAGGTTTTAAATAACACCCATCCATTATTCTATGTTGTTCAGGGATGTGTTATAAGTGTGGATATTTGATGAGCTAAGAAAGTTAATTGATTTAGTGAAGTTTGGAATAAAACACGAAAATATCCTGGTCAAGATTTATTCTTTCTTATACCTCGGTTGGTGGCTAATGATTTCAGTAGTTCTGGAAGGAGAGTGGGCATGGACTATTTATGATATCATAGTGAATATTATGATATATTTTATTTTTATATTACCTCCATTAGTTCCATTATACTATTTTAAAACGAAAAAAACCCCTGAAATCTCTAAAGAATCTGAAGCTAAAAAAGAACCCACATACATACCAAACTCAGATGAACCTAAGAGAATTACTCGAAAATGTCCTAACTGTGGAGCAAAACTTACAGATCTAAACTTCTACAAATTAAAGTCTGGAACCGATACTAGATGTGACTACTGTGATGAGATTATTTTAGGGGGGAGCTAATCTAGTTATCTACCTCTATATTTTATCCTGTAATGTACTCCACTCTTAGGTCTATTAAGTCTCTTTGCAATCTCATGTATTGACATTTTGCCCAGATTTTCTTTCAAGAATTCCTCTTTGTGTAATTCCATTTCTATAACCCTGTCCATATCCTAACCTTCTAATCTCTCTCAAATTCTATCTCCATTTCTTTTAATTCTTCTTTTGTCTTCTATCCCGGCTCCAATTTATTTCTATTTAGAGAGGATAAATTCCTTCAATTCCTCTGTTATCTTCCCGAATATCCTCTCTCCTTTGACTTTGGTTGCTTTTGTGGGCGAACCGAATACCCCGCTCTTAGTCTTTTTTAAATTCCTTTTTATAGCGAACTTTCCCATAACTACCTTTTCGTCAACAGCTTTTTCCATCTTCACCTTGCCTGGGTTAAGGTAAAGCATCAAAGAAGTTTCTGCCTCACAAGCATGGAATGGTTGGGTCTCAAGGATGTCCAAGATATCTATCTTTGAGAAGTCCAAAAGATAAGATTCAAAACCGTCAATGGTCCTTGCTGCTTCCTTTATTGCAGAAATCTGAGAATTACTCAAATGACCCGAGATTATGTAAACAACCTTAAAGCCGTTCCCTTTTAAACTGGACAGAATGTCGCGGACATACGACTTCAAAGTATCAAATTTTACCATAGTAGTTCCGACATATTCTCTGGTGGTGTTGGAGACGCCATACCATACTAGTGGAGCGACAACCATGCCGATATCCTCACTTAGCTTCTCTGCAATAGCAAAAGCGATGTCGCCGTCAGTTGACAAAGGCAGATGGTATCCATGCTCTTCTACAGAGCCAATGGGCAAAATTATATCTTTTCTTTTCAAAAGATACTCCTCAACCTCTACCCAAGTCAGATCATTCAAATTTAAAGGACCCTTCAATATTCTCACATCCTACGGCTATACATCTTGTGGGCCTTTATATCTTTCTTGTCAAATTAAATTTATGGGGGGATTTCAAAGTGGCTTAGTGTATGGAGGTTGCTTTTAAGACCTGACTAAATAAATATTTGAAAACTAAATCAAGGAGAGCAAAAAGTTTAGATGTATGGGGGTACTGGGACTTGAACCCAGGTCCACGGGTTTCTCTCGTGCTCATCACGAGTGCGTCTGGAGCCCGTAATGATAGCCGCTACACTATACCCCCAACGGGAGTAGGATAAACCGTTAGGTTAATATAAAATTTTCGTTTATTTCTAGCCGATTTAAAGGGGAGATTTGAAACGATACAGCAACCTTTTTAAACCTACCCAGATAAGATAGGGCAACTCCTAAAGGTGATCAAATTTGACTGAAGCAAGCCCGTATTTATTGAAAAGGCTTTTGGAACTCATCGAGTCTTCTAGATCGTTATTAAATGATTATGTCAAACATCAAGAAAAAGGGGATTCTGAAATCAACCTAAATGCCTATGAGGAAAAGTTGGACCAGTCCTTGAAGAAATTTGAGGAGATAATAAAAAAATATCCTGACGATGACGAAATCAACAAACACTTTAAGGGATTATTAAATTTCTGTGAAGAGAGGTCAACCTATGGATCAGAGGATGAGATTAAAAAATTTGATCACGTTATCCGCGATCTAAAACATCTTATAGACTGGCGGATTATCGAAGGTGCTTCTGGCAGGACTCTGGGCAAAAAAAGCTACAGAAGTTTAAGAGGGGACAGAGGGAAACGTGGCGTGTAACAAGCACACAATAGGGAAATTTTTAATCTGAAAAACAGTCTCTTTTTTATATTTAGAACCAACCGTCCAAACTTGATTGAGATCCAACTTCTTTGACCTTGGTTTCTAACTTCTGCATGGCTTTTTCCACTCGTTCAACAGAGAAATCCCTTTCCTCGCATAGGAATTGGACGACTTTATCAATATCCGGCACCTCCCATTTTAGATCATAGTCGTCTGTAAAGTCAGGCTTTAAAAATAGCTCCTTTATTTCATTTACACTGAAATCTGGATGAAGCCCTTTATCCTCTAGGGCTTTTTCAGCACTCCCAAATTCTTTTATAAGCTTATAGGCCTTTTTAGGTCCTATCTTCACAATCCCCCCGGGATTGTAATCCGTGCCTATGAGTATGGAAAGCTCTATCAGCTGCTCCCTACTTAATTGAAGCTCCTCTAAGACTTTGTCCAGATGGAAAATCTCTGGAGCAACATCCACATAGATATTCTTTCTTGGGATTTTTCTTCGGCCCGATATTGCAAGATTTCTGAGCAATCGAGGGGCACCAAATAATAAAGAATCATAGTCCTGGGATCCAGTTGCCCATACATCACCTTTTGAGGTCATATACGCTGCCTGCGCTTCTCCCTCAGTAAGTGCCTGGACAGTCGGGATACCCATATATTCAAGTAACCTTTTGGAATCTTGGATCATCTCACCGGACAATCTCGAAGCTTGTTGCGCAAAACTCCTTGCCTTTTCGAGATCCCCTGAAGCCAAGGCCTTTTTCCACTTCTTTTCAGCCTCTGTCCTTATCTCAGTCCTTTCCACTATAACACTGCCCTTCAACTCCGGTGGCTTGCCGTCAAAAACATAGACTGGCAAGATTCCTAAATCCATAAGTTTCACATTTCGATACAACAATCCTGAAAGATGACTTGTCACCCTCCCGCTGGAATCCTTTAGCGGCTCTCCTGTAGGTTGCCTTATTATGGAGAGGAACTGATAAAGTGAGTTCATGGCATCTACAGCAACTTTTTTACCGGCAAGTTCTTTAAACTGGATGGGTTTTGGCCTTATTAAATCAGTGAGTTGAACGCCCAATAAAGAGGACCCCCATATTTGTTGATTGGATGTTAGAATTCATCTATTCCCCAATTCTTGCTTCTATTGTCATGAACACCGGACCCCTGATGTCGATGTTCTTGTTATTTGCGGTTATATATCTTAATGCAGCGCTGTCAAGGCGAAGATTGATATCGTTTAAATTCCTAGCGATCTTGACTTTTGTAATAGACTTTTTTTCTACTCCTCTCCCCGCTTTCTCTATGTTGTATGCTGCCAAATTAGCGATTCCCTCAATGTAGGTAACACCTGTATTGATGCCACCTTTTCTTACTTCCTCCGAGCCTTTTTTCTCTGAGATCCCATAGATATTGCCTTTATGAACATAGATACTGTTAAAAGCTGCCGGTCCCAATAGTTTTGTTTTATCTTCAATCTCAACCAGCTTTACAGTTACATTTGATCCTGAGACCTTACCATTATAAACTTCAAATTCACATGGGCTTTCGCTTTCACCACGCTCTTGTCCAACAGCAATGACCCGATCAACTATCTCTTTGCCCTCCTTTGAGGATGGCATTTTATCCAGGAAGATACGGGAAGCTATGTCTTCATCAGTTAGTTTCCAATCGCTGTAAAATTGTGGGTAAACCAGCTCTCTGGCATCCTTTACTCCGTAAAGGACCATTGTAAGTCTTTCAACCCCCAGCCCGAGATTCATGACAGGATACTCGATCTTATACCTTGACAAGGCTACTGGGCTATATATACCAAAAGTTGCTATCTCTACCCATCCCCCTTTCGGGTGGCGGGCATAAACCTCTGTCTGGGTATCTGGTGTATAATATTTCGACCTCTTCTCATCGGGCTTGAACTTGAAATCTTTAAAGCCAAATTGTTTCAATAATCCTGTGGAAACCTCTTTCCCAGCTTCCACTCCTACCTCTTCGTCGACAACAACGCATGAGGCAGAGTGATAGGTCCGAAGATGACTCTCATCTTCCCTTTGCTCCCTCCTGAAACACCTGTCGATTGAGAAAAGCTGTATTGGAAACGACTTCATATCTATGAGAGTTTCCAGTGTAAGGAACCATCCACTGGTCATATGGGAACGCAGGGTATTTCTTGTCGATTCGGGCTCCAATTCCTTAAACTCTGGAAAGACCTCATTGATAATCTTCATCGCCTTTGAGTCGTCGACTTTCAACACACTTGCGAGCGTGTATGCCAGATCGTCTCCTCCAAACTCCCCTTTTTTGTACCTGTGAAGAACATCTGAAATGGCCTTTTTATCTGTTATTTCTGCTCCGAGTTCTTTTATTAAAGCTATCGTCTCATCACTTAACCCTACATCAGGCCTAGGAAGACCCCCTAGATAATAGCACCTGTCCAAAACTGCAGCTGCTTCCGGTCCAAACTGTTTCCTTACCTCAGTATCCTCAACATAAAGCGGATTGATTACCTCGCTAAACCCAAGCTTTAGGTAAGCGTCTCTTAGCCTATCAATTGTGGCAAAGACCGGATGTGGTTTACCGGGAGAGATTTTTTTTATCCCTTTACCTTTCATCGGGTCTATCAATTTTTTCGTATCAAGCCAGGTAGTCTCAAAATCTTCCTTTGCTAGCTCTGAAATCTTCTTGCTATTCCACTTGCCCAACACTGTCACCTTTCAGAAAGTTTCTTCAATTCTGCCTGTTTCAACGCCAGAGTAACCTCTCCCCGCGTCTTTTCTAAAATAGAGCGCGCAATGTCCTGCTTCCTCTTTATTGGTATAACTGCAGTAGGGTAATCGAATGCTGCTATCTCATGATAGATCTCATCCATAAGGTCCAAAAAGTACTCCACCTCTGAAAAGTCGTCTTTTCGCATTGAATCTAGGATAAAGCGTCTCAGCTCCCCGATCGAGTCTGAAAGGCCCAGAACATACGCTTCTGGACTGACGTTCAATTCTTGAGGTTTTAGCAACTTTTCTTTCTTTATGAATGCATATGTAAGTACTGCTTCACAATATTCCTGTAAGGAGTCAACAAGGAAGTTGAACTTTTTATCTTCTCCATTGATGAGAAAAACTTGGGCTCTTGCCTGATCGAGAAGCGCTTTTGCTTCTTGGAAATCCTCTTTATGGATAGCCCTAATGGCTTTTGTCGAGACCCGCCTTATCTCACGGGATAACTTGAAGACCTCTTCACGCCGACTATCCTTCTCATCAAGATGTTTTTTTATCTTGTTTAATATGTTATTTAGAGTCATTTTATATCCTCATTTTGACAAAAGGACGACCT
>JBHICB010000078.1:0-5983 GCA_046759365.1 Hydrothermarchaeales archaeon (SeqCode) | reverse complement strand
ATCTCACCTGTTCCTTCAGCACCAGGTGGCTGTGTCTGCAGGCGTATAACATGGGGTAAAGGCAGCTCGAGTTCAGGGGTCTCTTCTAGGGTCACTATTCGTTCATTGGAGGGGATAAATCCATTGATAACATTTAACATCACTGTCTTTCCGCTACCAGTCCCGCCGCCTATTAGTATATTTGGGGGGCTGTCAACGCCTTCAACACACATCCAAAGAAAAGCCGCCAATTCAGGGGTTATTGTTTTGAAATTCAGTAAATCTGCTATGGTGAGTGGGTCCTTATGGGGCTTTCTTATGGTAATTGTTGGCCCATCGAGGGATGCGGGAGGAATTGTGACATTTACTCTGGGGCCCTCAGGCAAACTTGCCTCCAATCCAGGATTTAAATAATTGACACTTCTTTTTGTCAACGATGCCAGACGTTCAATAACGCAATTAATTTCGTTAAGATTTGATAGGTCCAAGTTTGTTTCACAAAGACCATGCTTCCTGTGAAAAACATACACTGGCTTATTTGGCCCTATAACCATTATCTCTTCAAGCGCGTCATCTTTGAGGGGAAAGGCCAATACTCCAATCGAAGTAATGTTGTAGACTACATTCAATGCCAGCTTTTCAATTTGGGATGAATCATCCGAATATTTGGTTACTTCATCGTATATCTTCTCAATAAGAATTATCTCTTGTTTTTTTGGGTCTGAAACCCTTGTCTCAAACGTAACTGCGCTCTGGAAAAGATTCGTTATTTTTGTTATGATCTCGCGTTCCTCAGGAGAAAGTTCAACCATCAGCATTTTATAGAGCGGATATTCCTTGGTGCTTTGTTTGATAATTTCAACGTCGCCGTATTTGGATAATAACTCTTCTTTATCACCCAAAATCTTCCTCATTTTTGTTAGAAACGTTTCTTGGTATTTGGATTCTATTATCTCTATGTCTCTGTCGCTCAATTGCAGGTTTTTTTGCATCTGGTTGAGGATATCCTTTTCATCTTCAGTTATTGTACCGTCTTCTAGAGCCTGGACCAAGGCCTTTTCATATACTTTATATCTGAGTTTCAAAAGCGATTCAAATTCTTTTTCAGTGATAACGTGATCACTTAAAGCTGACTCTAACTCATTTTTATAGATCCCATATTCTTCGCTAACTTTGTTTATGATGTCCATTTCATCTTTAGTTATGATGCCGTCTTTTCTGGCTTGTTCTACCATTTTGTCTAAAAGTAGCTTTCTCATATAAGGTCTCCATTGGAAACCGTCAGCGTATTCAGGAATATATTCTCAATTCCACCCACCTCTTCTGGAGAATGGGCACTTGATTTTAACAATGCGATGAAGGCAATACCTCTGTTGCCAAGCTCTTCTGAATAATTTTCCAAAAATTGATATGTAGTCTCAAAACCTCGCGCTAAAAGCAGTTGCGATAAAGGCTCGAAGATAAGGACAGAGTTTTGGGGTATCTTCCTAATTAAATCTCCGAAGAGGAAAAGATGGGTCGTGGGGATTGTGATGTATGAGGATGGTTGCATCCCTACAGCCCACCCGGAGGGCATGTCAACTATCTGTATAACACCTTCTTGGAGATGCTCAGAGACCTTTTTATATCTCTGGATTGTCCTGGGATGCGGGGTAACAAAGATAATTGGATTTCCATTTTTATAGAAGATATCTATGATCTTCTCGACAGAATCTGTCAGTTCTTCCTTTGTTGTGTATTTTACCAATGCCGAATTTCCAAGGTTATCGAGAACCTCTTTTTCCTTTTTCCCCAGTTTTGCTATTATTTTTTCCCTTGGTGCGATAAACTCTGATTCTTTTAGCTCTTTTTTGAGTTCAATGGCCTCTCTGTATCCTTTGATTGTCTCACTAAATTCCTTGACCTTAAAAGGTTTTATTATAAAATCCCTTGCTCCATATCTCATGGCTTCAATGGCCTTTTCCATGGAGGCGTGGCCTGTTAATATAATGACCATAGAACTGGGTTCAATCTCCTTTATCTTTTTTAACAGTTCGAGGCCGTCCATCCCGGGCATCATCAAGTCCGTTATAATCAACTCAAAGGCACCTTCACGCTCCATAATTTTCAGCGCCTCTTCCCCACTCCCTGCCGTTAAGACCTCATAATCCTCCTCACTAAGGATATCTAAGATGTCATTCTGTATCTGGACATCATCATCCACTACCAATATCCTGCTCATTCTCCTTTACCCACCGGAAGTTTAATAGTAAATGTAGTACCTTCACCTATTTTACTTTTTACATCGTTCCTGCCGTTATGCCCGTCGATTATCCCATGCTGATGGACAACCCCAAACCAGTCCCCGAAAAGCAGGCTTAGGCTGTGTTTTCTTTTTGATAATTCCCGATGTTCTTGAACTTCCTAAGACTTTTTGGCACCTATGAAACCAGACTCTTCAACAAAGCTGGCCCCACCAGATCGGGGATAGTCCCGAATATTGATCTTCGCGATCTGTGGAATCTTTAGACCGAGACTCTTAACCCAGCATTCTCCAGGTTGAAGTTTTTCAACGTTCCTACTCTGTTTGCCAACTATCTCTTCCAATCTAATTTTGTCCACATCTTCCAGATTAAAGGCCAAGATGTTCTGCCCCATTTGAGTGGATAGGGTCTTGTTCACAGCAGCCAGTCTCTGGGTCGAAACCCATGGGGCCAAAAGATTTCTGGGTCCTATAGTAGCGATCTCAAGTAAGATTTTCTTGACTTCGGGTTTAAATCCGACTGGATTGAATACAGAGGTTTGAGGAGCGAAAAAGTGCGCTTCGTCAATTACCAAGACACAAGGGAAACGCTTCGCTGTCTGCGCAATATCAATCAATGCTTTAAAAAGGCATGAACACTTCGTGTACATTGCCCCTTTTTGTGAAGATGCCAGTTTTGAGGAGCAGTCAATTAATGTCACCGTGTTATTCCTTATGACTTCTAAAACATTCATTATCTCAAGGGATCCATCAGTCTCGAATATTACATCAGGGAGCTCTTTGATCCATGATAAAACATCGACCTGCTTCTCCTTATTATACATCTTATTAGCTATTTCAAAAAAGCACACCTTTGACAGTTCTATCGTATTACCTTCTGCCTCATATCCATATGCAGAACCTACAAATTGCCTCCGGTGGTCAGCTTTACCGCTTCCTTTCAAACCATGCTTTATGCAAAACTCGTCGAACTCCTCAATTGACATAGTGGAGGGTTCCTTTAGAGCCTCCACAGGTATCTTCAAAAACCCATTACGCTTTTCGGATAACCTAACCAAATTTTCGGTACCGTATTCATCGTTTAAATCTATGATGACAAAGCTTAGTTTTTCTGTTTTTTCTATGGTCGTCTCGATTATTGAAAGCAGCGAAGATGTCTTCTTTTGGCCGACTCCTCCAACAATTAGCATGCCTTGCCTGCCCAGGGTATGAAGGCCGAGATAGGCCTTACCTCCATAATAGAACCTGCCTATTGGGATTGGATTTATCAAAGTCTCAGGGGTGTGCATAAAATCCGTCATAAAATCCGGGCTTATGTCCCGTAATATCGCTCCGCGTTCAATCTGATCAACAAAGGGCGAATATTCTCCTGGTTCATCCATCTTCTCAAGTCCCTTTACCAATATTTTGTCGCCCTTAAAGTCATCCACCTGCACTATAAAGTCTCCTTTTTTGCTCTGGACTAATAAAAGGTCGCCCATCCTAAGACTTCCGTCTAGAGGTAAGATCTCAAGGACATTCCCTCCCTGCCCCAATACTAAACCCTTTATATTGCTGTCAGAGATTGCCTTTACAAATTCCCCCACGAAGCCAGAATCAAGTTCGACATTTGCAAACATCATTGCTTCAATGGCCTTGGTTCTAAATATCGCCTCTACAAAATTTGCCAGCTCTTTTATTTTATCATAAACCCTGACTATTAAATCCGCCAAGTCATAGGTATCGATGACATGAGAAACCGCAAACAAGAAGTCATAATGAGTTGTATCGATAACGTCCATAATCCCATTTTTATCCAGCACGTTAATAGCTAGATAAGGCGAAATCAGCCTACCATCTGTCCCACTCTCTAAAGTACCAGTTCTGTGAGAAGTAATCAGGATCCTAGCGGTGTAACATGTAGACTTGGAAAGCGTAGAGTGGAAGAAATTACTTTCAAATTCTTCATCAGGTGATCTAGGCCCTCCTATGGCAGGTACCTTTGTACTGAGATCCAGTATAATACCTTGATAATCCTTTTCTTTTGACGAAAACTTTACAAAATCACCCTTCCCTACATCCAGCAAATCCTCTTTGTGGCCAGCACTGTAGAGGACAGCTTCAATGACATTGTACTTCTCTTGACCTCCTGTCTCTCCTACCATTTAAAACAACTCACACAGTCAACCTCTTTGAGCAAGCTTTGCTTCCTATTGCACCATTCGTAAGGATAGAGATCCTATCCTCAATTAGCATTCTAAGTTCAGGCCTTGCTGCAACTTCGTGGTGGGCACGGTGTAAAACAAAAGGATAGAAAAACACCATTCCCGCACTCTGACATAAAAAGTGATAGTAAACCTCATCTGGGTTATCGCAACCAGTATAGGATATCCTCGTCCAGTCAGGGAACGTATTGACAAAGAAGAAATTAAGGGGATAAGGATACCACTCCACTATCTCATTTCGCGCACACCTAAAAGACGATGTCCTGTCCCCGATACCAGGACAAAAACTGCGCAGTATCCTCCAGTCATCGTAGGAATTTTTATGGTTAGAAAGAGTCTTTATCAAATCTTCGATGGCCAAACCCTTCCTAAGAGATAGCTTATAGCGATCTTTATGCGCTAGTGCCCATTTAGCAACAGTCTCTGTTACGGGTTCTAGGACAGTCTGAATCATACTTTTAATCGTAAATCCTGGCAGTAACTCTTCTTGAATCTCGTCGAGAATGCGGGTATAAAGGTCTCTGCTCCTAGAGCTTGAGACGATGCCCATGACCGGGACACATTCGTCGTTGGAAAACCTCAAGAGTTCAGCATGGTTTGAGATCCGGGAGTCAAGATCTTCCTCTACATGAAACCTTTTAAACCACGAAGTTTCCAAGGGGTAGTCCATAAAAATTACAGGCTTAAAGTCTGACCAGTCCTCATCGAAAGACTTGATCTCGCAGGACCCTTTGAAAGAACAGTGTGCACAATTTAAAAGACCCTCACCTTTGAGATTAAGCCCCATACATTTCGCTATCTTGGCTTCCATAATGAACCTTTCACGATCGATGTCCCAAGGTCCGGTAAGGGGAGGTACTCCTACAACTTTTAGGCTTTTGTAAATACCATCTTCACCTAATGTATGAAGGACGACCCCTCCGTAGATGATGGTGGAAAACTTCGTATAACCTGAGTTTGTGTATTGAGATCCGTCAACCCCAACGTAAATGTATTTTTTATCACTGTTCTCACAGACAAACCTCTGCCTAGAATCGAGGCGGCCACCGTCGAAGGGCGCTTTAAATCCTCCTATCGGCTCCTCAATCGGATATGCGTCTGAATCAGTCCAATCGGTTATATGATTTAGAAGACGATTCAAGAGATCGCATATCTCATCAACTTCTTCAGCCTCACTACAACGTTCCTCTATTATACTGTCAATTTTTTCCAAAATCCCCATATTTTTTCTCACCCTCCTCTGTGGGATGGATCCTACCACTTTTTTATAGTGTTATATATTTGTGGATTGTGATAGCGCTGAAAAAGTATTATTTTCGAGGTTTTTGTAAAAAAAGCGCGCCAATGATCTAAATGGCGCCGGGGACGGGATTTGAACCCGTGCGTTCCAGAGGGAACACAGGCTTTCCGGTTTACTATAAATAAATTTCCAGGCCTGCGCCGTAGTCCGGGCTTGGCTACCCCGGCAACAATTTCAGTAAGATAATAAAAAAGTACTATTTAAAGCCAATGTAATGATAAAAGAAAAACCAAGTAGAAGTCATCACCCTACGCTTTT
>JBHICB010000077.1:0-6031 GCA_046759365.1 Hydrothermarchaeales archaeon (SeqCode) | reverse complement strand
CCTCTTCCAATTTTTTTAAATTTAGAATATTCTCCTCCATTTTACATCATCGATCTGGCTTCCTTTCCTTTTACTACTAATACAGGAAGTTGGGCTCTATGGACGACTTCTCTTGTGACACTGCCCAACATAAACTTAGTTATTCCTCTGCCATAAGATGCCATGACAAGGAGATTATATAAACCCTCTTGGGCCTCTTTTAATATCTCATCAACTGGCCTTCCTTTTCGGACTTTGAGTTTGGCCTTAATGCCCATCTTCTCAAGTATCTTCTGGCCGGCATCTAAACTACGTTTCACCGACTTTGGCACATCCAGCATGTGCATTTTGTGTATCTCCTCTTCGAATACCCGGGCGTATTCGTCGACCTCTCTATACTCTTCTGGCATTACAGGCACAACTCTTAGGATAGTTACAGCCTTGGGTTTTAGCCTTTTCATCAACTTCCCCCCAAACTCGACCGCCTCTTCGGAAAATTTCGAACCGTCGGTGCACATCAAGACCTTCAACTTAGATCCCTGACTTCATAGGTTGTTGATTTGATATATAAAATGTGGCTTTCCAACTCTAAGTTGCCAGTTCGAAATGCCTGATGTGATCAAATATAATAAAATTTTTTAGAAAAATTAGAAACGGCTGGAAAACTTTTATATTGAGATATAGATCCAACACGGGGATTATAGGAAGTTTAGCTCTTTTTTTAAAGTTAGTGTTGCCTATACTTGTGCCCTATAACTCAAGTTTTTTCTTTCAAAAGCTTCCTGACGGTATCAAGGAGCTCTACTCTTTTGAAAGGTTTGTTTATATGAGCATCTGCATGAGAATATTCCCTGCTCTTTTTAATTGAGTCCCCGCCGCTGCGAACCGTGAACATCACCACTGGGACATCCTTTGTTTTCTCATCTCCCTTGACTTTTCTACAAGTCTCCCAGCCGTTTTCTCCGGGCATCATGATATCCAAGAGAATTAAGTCAGGCAAGTCATTTTCCAGCATCTTCATACATTCCTCACTATTTTTGGCCACAGATACTTGGTGGCCATCTTTTTCCAGCATCATCCTTGTGGTAAATACTATGTCTGGCTCGTCATCCACTAAAAGTATTCTCGCCATTATACTTCCTCTTTATTATCACACTTTCCCATCTAATTTATATGTTTTTTTTGGTATATATACCCATCATCTGCATTAAGCGATTGTTAGTACTTTATCGAAAATTTTTTACTCAATCTTTTCCTTCAACATCTCCAATATTATCTTCGGGTCAGCCCTACCTTTTGTCTTTCTCATCACCTGACCTACAACGAAATTCAACGCCTCACTCTTTCCGCCCAAGTAGTCTTGGACTGCCTGAGGATTCTCTTTTATGGCTTCTTCAACAGCATCCTCTACCACATGGTTCTTGGTAATCTTAACCAAGCCCAGCCCCTCTACAACCTCACGCGGGGATCTTGGATTTATTACAAGCTCCTCTATTACCCGCTGCCCTGATTTGACAGTAATTTCATCCTTTTCAAGCATCCTTAAAAGCTCAATAAGTTCATTGGCGGTTATACCACTCTCAGCATAGCTAAGACTGTTAAAGGTCAGGACCCTCTTAAGCTCCCGCCTGATCCACATAACAGCAAGCTTTGGGTCGATCTCTTTGCAGACCTCTTCAAAGGCATTTGCAAACTCCAACTCACTTGCCAAGACATTTGCGTCGTGCTCGGTAATGTCATACTGCTTTACGAACCTCTGCTCCTTAAGATGTGGAGGCTCTTGCATGATAGCCTTTATAGCCTCTATTTTTTCATCGCTTATCAAAAGGGGTGGGATATCAGGGTCAGGGATGTACCTATAATCCTCGGCCTCCTCCTTACTCCTCATGGCACGGGTGATCATCTGGGACTCAAGAAAAGCCCTTGTCTCTCTCTTCACAGCCACCCCCCTTTTCATAAGATTCTTCTGCCGTGTTATCTCAAATTTTAGGGCCTTGTAGGCACCTCTAACAGAGTTTATGTTTTTAATCTCGACCCTTGCGCCGCCTTCAAGCGAAATATTTGTATCTGTACGCATCGTACCCCCCTCAGTCCTGACCTTTCCTGTGTACTGCAACACCTTGGTCAACTCCCTTAGAAACCGCCTTGCATCCTCCGGGTTTTCTATATCCGGAGCTGTCACAATCTCAATTAAGGGCACCCCACTCCGGTTATAGTCGACCTTTCCGGTCTGCGGATCATATTTTCCAGGATCCTCTTCAAGATGCACCTCCCATATCCCCACGCCATTTAAGCTGCCGTTTTTTCCAATGGGAAGAGAGGTGCGTTGATAACCAGACGGCAAATCAGGATAATCATAATGCTTCCGTTGGATATACACAGGCTCCTTTACAATCTCGCAGTTAAGCATAAGCGCAACCTCAACGGCTGCGTCGATAGCATCCTGATTGACAGGAAAAGGCTTAGAACCCGGCATCCCGGTACAGACCTCACAAACGTTGGTATTCGGGGGCATGTCACGATAGTTCGTCGGGCTGACGCAGTAAAGCTTTGTTCTCGTATCTACCTGTTCATGGATCTCAAAGCCAATTATAGTCTTCATCCTATCCAGCCTCCTCCAGGGCATACATCAAATCCAAAATTTTCTGCTCACCAAGTTGCTTCGACTGTATCTGCAAGCCCACCGGAATGCCGCCAACCTCTCCTGCCTTAATAACGCCCCCAGGGATACCAGCTAGGTTGGTTGGAACCGTCAAGACATCGTAAGCATACATGACCAAGGGGTCCTCAATGACATCACCTATTCGATGCGGAAGCTTCGGCACAGTAGGCCCAGCTATCACATCAACATCTGCCAGAGCATCCTGAAGGTCTTTTTTAATAAGCGACCTGAACTGAAGAGCCTTCTTGTAATACCTTCCAGAATACTCCTTCTGGCTTATATATCTGCCAAGAAGGATCCTCCTGAGCACTTCCTCACCGCAGACTTCCTCAATCTTATAACCATACCTTCTGCCGTCGAATTTCCGAGTCGCGGAAAAAAACTCCACAAAAACAGTAAGATAATAAGTCGGCAGACCCTTATCCAGATGCGGAAGCTTTACATCAACGATCTTCGCCCCTAACTCCTCAAGCAGTTCAAGCTTTCCCCGGATAATTTTCATAATCTTTGGGTCTGTAAACTCCTCAAACTCTTTTGCAAATCCGATCCTAAAGCCAGAAACATCACGATTTAGATTATCTAAAAATTCGAACTTGCCATTAGACAAGGTCGTGCACTCACGAGGATTAGGACCAGCAATAACATCCAGCATCAAAGCAGTATTGCGCACATCCTTTGAAAGAGGTCCTATCTGATCAAGGCTCATGGCCAAGTCAATAAGCCCATATCTGGGTACTAGGCCGTAGGTCGGTTTAAGGGCCACAACACCGCAATGAGAAGCCGGGTTCCTGATAGAACCACCGGTATCCGAGCCCAATGCAATATCACAAAAGCCCGCAGCTACAGCAGCCGCTGAGCCAGAAGACGAACCACCAGGGATTCTGCCCAAAGCAGCAGGATTACGTGTAGGCCCAAAAAAAGATGTTTCCCCAGAGGACCCGCATGCAAACTCGTCCATATTCGTAACGCCAATAATAATGCCGTCCTCTCTTTTTATCCTCTCAATGACGGTTGCATCATAGCCCGATACATAGTTCTCCAAAGTCTTGGAAGCGCATGTTGCCCTGAAACCCCGAACATTTATGTTAGATTTAATTGCGATAGCAAGGCCTGCCAGCTTACCAGCCCGGCCTCTTTTTATCTTCTCATCCACCTCCCTGGCCCGATTTAATGCCCGCTCCCGGTCTATTTCAATAAAGGCATTGACAGCTTTGCTCTCCTTATCCATTTTATCAAAATAAGAAGAGACATTCTCCTCGGCAGAGAGTCCATCTGATTTTATCATATCCAAAGTATCCGTAATAGCAACCAGTCCCCCTATTTCACCCACTTACCTATCTCTGTGACAAAGCTCCCCTCTTTGTCCATGCGCGGGGCGTGCTTTTTAGTGGTCTCATTAAATTCTTTACTGATACTGGACTCGCCATCCTTTCGCGTAACATTGATGTCTTCTACCACGTAGTAGGTCTCTTCTAAGTCTATATCACCCAAAGCCTCTGAGAGCTCTTTTAAGACCTTCTCAGCCTCTTTTTGAATATCCTTCTCTTTAGTCATGATATCCGCTTCCACCTTACTTCTCTGCAATATTAAATATATTAACATTAATTAAATATATCTAAAAAGAATCCGTATTGGTTTTCAAGAACCAATCGATAAAGAAACGGATCTATATACATGAATCAAATATTACAGGGGTTATCCCTCCCTTGGAGTAAGTTCTCATGAAAATATATTTTGAAACCTACGGCTGCACCATGAACCAGAGCGACACAGAGATTATGATGGGGCTTATCAAAAACCACGAAATTGTCAATAAAGCCGGAGACTCTGACATAGTCATACTGAATTCCTGTGGAGTCATAGGTTTCACTGAAAGAAAGATATTAAGGAATGCTGAAAAATACAAAGCTCAAGGGAAGAAAGTAATCATCTCAGGATGTCTTCCAAAAATCAATCCAGAAGCTTTGGGAAAAACCAATCCAGACGGGATAATATCTGCAAGGTCTCTAGAATATATAAACAACGCTCTGGAGACAGTCGGCAAAAACAAAAAATTTGTGAAAGTTTCCAATAATAATCTCATAAAATCTACTGCTTTGAAAAGGAGAAGCTTATCCCCCATCGCTATAATCCCCATCTCAGAGGGATGCCTTGGAAAATGCAGCTACTGCGGAACAAGGTTTGCAAGAGGAAGACTTAGAAGCTTTCCTGTAAGTTCTATATTGAAAGAGACTGAAAAATGTGTTTCCCAAAGATACAAAGAGATCCAGGTTACAGCACAAGACACCGGCGCATATGGCATGGACCACGAAGAAAGACTCCCAACACTTCTAAAAAAGATCTCCAAGATACCGGGAGACTTCAAGGTCAGGGTCGGGATGATGAACCCAGAGCATGCCATTAAAATCCTCGACGACCTAACAGAATCAATGCAAAGTGAGAAGATATACAATTTTCTTCATCTTCCCCTCCAGAGTGGAGACGATGAAGTACTTGAGCACATGAAAAGAGAGTATAAAGTAGAAGATTTTTTAGAAATCCTTGAAACCTTTAGAAAAAATTTTGATGAACTGACATTCTCTACAGATGTAATAGTGGGCTATCCCACAGAAGACGAAGAATCATTTCAAAAGACCCACAATCTCATAGAAAGGATAAGGCCAGATATCTTGAATATCAAAAGATACTCCCCAAGACCGAATACTCCTGCTTCAAGATTAAAGGACATTCCAGACAGAATCAAAAAAGAGAGGTCCAGGCTTCTAACAAAACTTCACCAGAAGATTGGGCAAAAAAACAATGAAAGATTTGTAGGAAGACAATTTGAAATTTTAATTACAGAGAATGGAAAGAAAGGCATGCAGGGCAGGACAGACTCCTATAAACCTGTAGTATTAAAGGACGGGGAATTGGGAGAGTTTAAGAGGGTAAAAATCATAGATGCGACACCCTCTTATCTGATTGCTGATATCTGAATAACATGTCCCATAAGCGACCTGTTTTAAAATGCCGTTTTTCATATGACACAGTGACTGAAAAGTGAAAAGGTTTATAAATATACCAATATCAATGTCAAACGGGTATAAACTATGGAAGAGGAGGAGTACGAACTAGAAGAGGAAATAATTGGCGAAGAAGAGGGAGGAGGAGGCGTACAAGTCGATACAGGGACCCTCCTAATCGGTTTAGGCACCCTCATCCTTTGCATGGGAGTAGCTCTGGCGTTTGTAATATTTTCCGGTTTCTCTTCCCAAGAAGTGATCACTTTGACCTTGACAGAAGTCAAAGGCACGACATCTTATAGCGGTACCTGGTGGGTCGTAGTCCAGTTAATCGTCCCCCTTATAATAATAATGGCGGGAGGGAAACTCATAGATAAGGGGATCGCAC
>JBHICB010000076.1:0-6037 GCA_046759365.1 Hydrothermarchaeales archaeon (SeqCode) | reverse complement strand
AGTTGGATGCCTATCGGACAAAAAGGCGTTGTCGGAGTGAAGGTTAGATCCACTGTATCCTCTTTCACTTTAAGCTTAGGGATCATGCCCATATCATAGACGCTTTCCCCTGTGTGCGGGTCTACCACACCTTTAAGCTTCTCTATAACTTCTTCTTCGGTAGTCATGAGTTTCACCTCCTATGATATCTCGTGCCAGTAGCATATTGGCCCACCTCATGGTGAGTGCCTTCCACAACCTTGATGTCTAGGCCCTCTAGCGACTTCTTTATCTCCTCTTTATGAGGGCATCGAGTAAAAGGCTCTTCCATTAGGATGCACGAGCTTAGATGAACGACATCAATACCATATCTTTTCAAGGTATTTGCGAGCCTGAACACCCGCCTACCGGGGCATCCGCCGCAGGTAAAAAAGCCCACAAGTCTTGCATCATCACCATACTCTTTGAAAAGTTCAATCCTTTTTTCAAACACCTTTAAACAGCCCACTCCAGGGCAGACCTCTGATACAATCTCGCACCGGACCACTGCAACGTTGGTGGTCCCAGGCTCTTTGTCGAATTGGGCGGCGTAGGATTCGTTGACATCATCTATTGTAACATTCTTTCTGCCTTTCTCCTTCGCACGGTCTTCTACCTTGGTCATTGCTTTCTCTCTTACAAATTCTGGAACCTGCTTTATGGCCTCAAGGGTGTCTTCATCCCATTTCATTATCCATATACCAACTGCTTTTTTTTATCCATGGATCAGCATAGGCAAACATCTGACGCAGACGTTCTTCTCCTCTTCCTTTATCGTTACATCCAGGAGGGGGGCCTCGTTGCTGGTATTACCACAATTAAAACATTTCTTCTTTTCTTCCATAATATCCACCTTTTGTTAACCTCTTTATTTTCGAATGCCCATTATTATTTCCCCGAACATGTTCGGAAACGCAGGCATAGGTTACATTTTTATCATTAAATTATGCTCGAAGCAACTATCGCTGTCCGAATCCCAGACTTTGTGGGTGATATCTCAAAGAAGCACAATGCAATGGTTAAGATTTGGGGGTGCGTTCCTTTCTCAAAAACTGGTGCAAGAAGCCTCCTTGAGGTAAGAGCCTCAGAAGAGAAGATACCGGGGGTCATGAAAGACTTCAAGGCTTCCCACGGATTTAGTGAAGTCGAAATGGCCCAGACCGGTAAGGACAAGATGCTCGCAACAGTCTCGACTACAAAGTGCGCAATCTGCTCGACGATGGCAGGTTCGGGTTGTTTTCTTATTTCAGCAAAGGCAAAAGGAGATTTTTTGCACTGGACGGTACTTGCCAGTTCCAACGACCAGATAAAAAACCTCATACAACGAATGAAGGATAATGCCATGGATGCTAAACTCCTTAGCATTAAGGATATCAGCTCGAAGGAGGAGCTCACAAAACGCCAGGAAGATATCCTGAGGATATCCTTGGAAAAAGGCTACTTTGATTACCCAAAGAGGACATCAATAAGAGAGCTAGCAGGCTTATTTGGCATTTCAATATCGACTTTATCAGAAATCTTAAGAACAGGTCAGAAAAAGGTCTTGATCTCACACTTCAATGAGGTGTAGACTCTAATCTTTTCAAAATCTTGCTGTATCCCCTTGCAGCTCTGCCCGGATCCCTTGCCTGATAAATACCTCTGCCGATTATCTCATAGTCTGCCCCGGCTTTTATGGCATCTCCAACACCTGCGCCCTGTGCCTTTATTCCAGGCGAAATTATGACCATATCCTCAACGACTTCTCTTAGTTGTGTTATCCTCTCGGGACGTGTTGCTGGAGCCACAATCCCATAGGCATATTTTTTCGCAATCTCTGCGATATCCCTTCCAGCGTCCTCCATGAAATCCCTGGCTCCTTCATGGCTCATCTCACAGACGACAAAGATCTTAGCGTACTTTGAGCAATCCTTTATGACCTCTTCCCCTACAAATCCATGGACTATAACATAGTCTGCGCCATTATCGACAGCCGTCCTGCAAATGGTTACACTCACCGAGGGTATGTCAGCGATCTTAAAATCTGCAATGATGGGCTTTCCAACAGCCTTTAGTATCTCTATTATCTCTATGCCGGCGTTTAACACCAAAGGATAGCCGACCTTAAAAGCATCTACATAATCCTTGGTTGCATTGCAGATTTCCAAGGCCTCATTTTCTGTTTTGACATCCAATGCTAGTATTATCTTATTTTCATTTTTCAAATGCTAACGCTCCTAATTTGTATGTAAACTCTGAAACTATAAACGCGACCATACCCAGAAGCGGGACAATATCAATGATAAGAAGGACCACTAAAAGTAGGTTGATAGTGGGATGAAAGTTGGAGATTTTGCTAGATATCCCGCTCCTTTCACCCATTGCCAAAACTTCATCTATCAGCGTTGCTCCAGCAATGATAAGAAGATAACCGAGGGTTATGGGTTGAGGAGCATAATAAAAGACCATACTAAAGACAGCCGCAAGACCGAAATAGTAACCGATATTATTAAGTCTTCCAGAGATCAAAAAGCCAACAATCAATCCACCTAAAATGAATGTAGAAACCTTATGTTCAGTTATCAGAAACCCAGCCAAAACGCCACAGGCTGTACCGGTGATAATGCATCGTCCATAACTCCCTTTTTCGTCAAACTTTTTGATGATCTGGAATAATGCCCCGATGACGGCATATAATATTATAATCATCCAGGTCTCCATCAAGCCAACTCCTCTTTGATGGCAGAAAATATTATGGGGAGCAATACTGTGCAGTCACCAACAACCGTGATAACCCTGCTCTTTTCTTGGGCCTTGCCCCAGGATCGTCCTTCCTCCAATCTGGCACCGCTAAGGCTTCCAGCTTCTCCCCTGTCCAAGGTTATCTGGATGGCATAATCCAATCCTTCACGAAGTAGATTTGCCCCCATTATATAGTGTTTTGGGACACCACCGCCCAAAAACATAGCTCCAGTCTTTTTTGCATTAAAAACGATATCTGCAAGCTCGCTCATATCTTTAACAGCGTTTAAAACGATCTTATTCTCTTGTGAGAAAAACCAGAGCTGTAAACCAAGCATCGAATCGATTATCCCTGGGGAAAACACCGGAACCCCCTTTTCATAAGCAGCCTTTAAAAATGACCCATCATCATCCAGGTTTTTGCCGATTTCCTCTAAAAGCTCTTTGATTGAAAGGTTCCCTTTTCTATCCACATCTATTTCTTCAAGGATATTTTGGACCCTTTTCTCAAAAATCTCAAAGTCAGAGGCTTCAGTGTACACATTCCCGATCCTCCCAATTCCCTTTTTCCTTAGCTCTGTGTCGTCCACGTTAAAACGGCCCACATAATGCGAGCCCCCGAATGCCTCTATCATGTCATGAACCACATTTGCACCGGAAGTAACGACGACATCAACATAACCATCTTTGATCATGTCGGTAATTACTTCCCTTAGACCAGCTGGTACCATAGGACCAGAGACACCTAAAAAGATAGTTGCCTTTTCTTGGAGCATCTCTTTGTAAATAGAAACTGCCTTTGAAAGGGTGCCAGCACCCAAAACGCCGGCATCTCCGAATTCTCCTACGATATCGCTGATAGTCATTTTCTCTTTAAGCGATATCTGACCAACCTTTTTCATCCCGTCACCCTTTTTATCTTATCCAGGTCCTCTTCTAAAGGTTTTAACTTCGAGTCAACCTTATGCATACTCTCCTCGATCTCTCCCTTCTTGGCAACAAAAGCATCTTCATTCATCTTCCCTTCTATCCTCTCTTTTTCTATTTCATTGAGCTGGGACTCCAATTCATTCCTATCCTTTCTCAGTTTTCTTATCTCAGATGCTATTTCAACCTCTTTTTTTACTCTATCGACCTTTTCCTCAAAGCCCTTGAATTTCTTTCTCTTAAGGTCGCCTATCACTCTGAAGTCTCCCACCTCACCCCTCCTTCCAGAAGGCTTCTCTTTTTTGATGATGACGCTTCCCAACCCTACGGCTGCTACAATCAGTATTAAAAGCAGGATTAAAGTATCCCTGGATTTGATAAGGGGTTTTGCCTGTGGAGCTTTTGTCATAACTAAAGGAAGCGGTGTAGTTGTCATAGGCGTGGTGGGTGGAGAAGTCGTAGGTCCTTGCGTGGTCGGAGGAACGGTTGTCTCAGGCAAAGGTGTTTCTGTCGGGACTTGAGTCATGATCGAAGTCAGGGCATTGATCTTTTCATTTAAAGCTTTCTGAACCTCAAAGTTTGCCTTCTGCTCGGCCTTTGTGGCCTTTTCAGAGACCTCTTCTGCAAGGGATTCGGTATTTATGGCACGCATATACGCCTCATAAAAGGCGTTGGAGGGCGAGTCATATGCCTCCTCTGCAAGGCTCAATTCCTCCTCAGATATGTTTAATATTAGAATAGAATGATTGTAAAGTATTAGGCTCTCGGTAAGGTTAGCCTCGTAACCCCTGCTATTTTCTATCGTAATATTGGTCCTTTCTATGTTGTTCTTTGCATCAGCGATCTTGCCCCTTGCAACATCCATCTTTGCAAAAGCTAGCTCTTTGAACTTTGCATAGTTTATCTCTACAGGCAGCCCATATGTCAAGAAGATTCTATCTTCCGGGTAGACGAGATTATATGATATCTCTTCTCTATTATCAACTATTTTTTTGGGTACATAGGGAGTGACATTCCCAAATTGATAGCCTTCAGGTGGAATAAATTTTATATTAACTTTGGAAGTTTCCCAGCTGTATCTGCCCAGAGCATCGCCCTTATATGTCTTTATGTTGTCCAGCTCACTAAGCTGGTCGTTTCTAGAATATCTTATGGTAACCTCCTTTGCCGGCCCTTTGTTCACCTCCAGATACCATCTTATAATAGTAGGATATTCTTCATCGTAAACCTTGATGTTCTTCTTATCGATCCCCTCAACCTCGACGTCAGTGGCATTGCCTCTTTCAAGATTGACCCATTTTTGTACTGTAAAGACATACTTTCCGGTATTTTCAAAGATGATCTTCTCTTCTACTTGGTAACGGTTTTCAAATAGCCTGTAGGTGACGTTGTGTTGTGATACATAAAGTCCGGCCTGGGCATGGGCAGTTGGAAGACTTGCAATAACCAAAGCAAAAAATAATAACAAAACGTTTTTTTTGTCCATATAAATCCTTGTAGATCCTTGGTCCTTAGACATATAAATTTTTTTAAGACTCGATCTGGAGTGTAAAGCCACATGGATCCAACAAAAAAAGGTAACATATCAGCTCAGATAAGCAGAGAAAGCTGCTTTAATATCTTTATCTTTCTTTTTCTTTCCCGTGGAGATCTTCCAGCCCCTCTTTTTAGCAAACTTTTCCAAGCGGGCTTTTTTTTTCTTCCACAGTTCCAATTCTTCTTTTATCTGGTTGAATTTCATTCCCCCAATTGACTGATAATAATTTATCTTCTAAAGATATTAACTTAGCGTTGGCACAATTGTATTTCGGGGTTTACACCTAAACTTTCCCCACTGTTTAGAGGTTATAAAGATCGAATCTTTTTATTTAAAGGAAGAGGTACCCGAATCCAAGGTTTCCTGAAGGGAGGCCTTTTTGGATAATTCTTTTTAAAATCCAGATAGAAAGGAGCACCGCATAGATCTTAAGCCACATAAGCCAGTCGATCTCGTATTTGCCCAGGGTTTCAAAGAAAAGGACAAGGGTTGCACCGATATATATTACTCCGCGCCACAATCCAAATCCAAAGTCTTTTATTAAAAATAACCATAATATGAGGTATAAAAGTAGCTTGTAGATATTTTCCCTTTTCATAAATGTATCTCCGATGTTTAATATCAAAGATTTACTATTTTCTTTTCCATGGGGCGGAAATTTCATCTGGAGGTTAATCTCAGATAAAGAATTCCCAGTCTTTCATAGGCCTCGGTTTTAAACCGTTTTATCCAGCTGTTATTCCATTTTATAAGCTTTTGTTTCACAACGGAAAAGCTTTCTTTTTTTAAACTATCCACATCATCAAGGGAAAATACATTCGAAGTCAGCCCCAT
>JBHICB010000075.1:0-6088 GCA_046759365.1 Hydrothermarchaeales archaeon (SeqCode) | reverse complement strand
ATAAGCAATACAGTGTCTAGATACGAGTCAAAAACAAATTTACAAAAAAGATTTGATTATCTTAAGGAAACATATGATAAAGATGTTCCAGAGGATACTCAAATTTCCTTGATTACAGGAAAAACATACGGTGATGAATCTTTATACATGAAAATGAGTATAAAAGTCATTACGGTTTTTGGGGATTCGTATTTTGATCTTTATAGATTAGATTTTAGGATAGAAAATATTAAGGTGAATTTGCAGATATTTGGTATTTCTGGTGAAGTAAAAGTATCTGACCTTTATTCCTATGCTGACATATTGGAGAAGAGGGTCTCATCTGATGAACGAATAGTCCCTCCAACAACATCTCCCCCCACAACTCAAGCGTTAGTTCAAGAAGATGTTTTAGAATACATTGAAAGAGGTAAATCTTACTTTAAATCTGGAGATGATTCGAAAGCAATTGTCGAGTTTGACAAGGCCATAGAACTCGACCCAGAAAATGCTGCTGCATATCTTAATAGAGGTCTTGTTTATGAGGAATTAGAGGAGTACACAAGGGCGATATCTGATTATAGCAGGGCCATTGTACTTGATCCAATGGGGGGATTGACATATATGGCATATTACAGTAGAGGTCTTACTCAAGTTAAAATGGAAGAGTATTATAATGCAATATCTGACTACGACAAAGCTATTGAACTAAATCCTGAATTTTCAGCGGGATATAACAGTAGAGGGTATGTTCACTTCACATTGGGGCAATATTCCAAGGGAATATCCGACTTTGACAAGGCTATAGAACTTGATCCAAAAAACGCTGGTGCATATCTGAATCGAGGTAATGCTTATGATGTGATAGGAGAGTACACAAGGGCGTTATCCGATTCTAGTAAGGCCATTGAACTAGATCCAAAAAACTTTGAAGCATATTTCAACAGGGGAACATCTTATTATAAGTTAGGAAAGTTCACCGAAGCTATATCTGACTTTGACAAGGCCATAGAGCTTGACCCAGAAAATGCCAAATTATATAACAATAGAGGCAATGCTTACGATGATTTAGGAGAGTCATTAAAGGCAATATCTGATTATGGCAAAGCTATTGAACTAAATCCAGAATATGCTATGGCATATGCCAATAGAGGTCTTGCTTATGAACGATTAGAGGAGTACTCTAAGGCAATATACGACTATGAAAAGGCCATAGAACTCGATCCTGGATACGAGGATACGATATATACAAACTTAAATTTGGCCTACATTGAAAAGGCATTAGAACAAGATCCAAAAAACGGTTTTGCTCATTATTACCTGGGTGTTTTTTACGCTGCTACATATAATTTTGTCGATGCCATACCGTCCTATGACAAAGCCATAGAACTCAAACCAGATTATGTTAAGGCATATTACTTTAGGGGAAATGCATACTATGGGTTAAAAGATTATTCTAATGCGATATCCGACTATTCCACGGCAATAAAACTCGATCCAACATATGCTAAGGCGTATGATCGTAGGGGAAATAGTTACGTCTCATTAAACGATTATTCTAATGCGATATCCGACTATTCCAAAGCAATAGAACTTGATCTAAAAGATGATAGGATATATAATAATAGGGGATACGCTTACTATATGTTGGGAGAGTATTCCAAGAGTATATCAGACTTTGACAAGGCTATAGAACTTGATCCATGGGATGCTGGTACATATTATACTAGAGGGAGTGCTTACCAAGAGCTGGGTGAATCCGAGAAGGCCCAAAAAGATTTTGATAAAGCAGCAAGTTTAGACCCATATTATAAACAGTAGAGGCGTGGACAATAGGTGACAAGAAATGACAGGCAATAAATTTTTAGTTGTTTTATTAATCATATCTTTGTTGACTACTGTTGGCTCCTTAGAGATAGCTGAGGTCCCAGAATATCAGATAGGGGAGACTTGGAACTACACAGATGTCAGCGTGGTAGTAAATGATATAGTAACATTAAATGGGGTCCCCCATTACCATTTTTTTTATTATAGAGAACCCATAACCAAAACCACTCAATCTTGGTATTCTAAAGATAATTTTGCTACTTATAAATGGTTCGCCTTTATGGATTTTAATGAGTATCTCTATAAGCCCCCATTAGAAGAATACAAATTCCCACTTAAAACGGGAGTTGTTTGGAATTCTAGTGGCGATGTTTTCATAAAAAATATGATTAATGGTAATCGTAACGCAATGAAATACATATTTAGGGGTGAAGTTGAGGGAGTTGAAGATGTCTCCACTCCGGCTGGAACATTTGAAACCTTTAAGATTAACAGATATTACCAGTATTGGTTTGAAGGGTCCACAGTCGAACCTCTCATTGTTAGAGATATTCATTGGTGGTCTCCTCTCGTGAAATACTATGTAAAGACAGATAAGGGTGGGGTGAGCGAACTAGTCTGGACAAATGTAGAGTATGAGAAGCCGAAGCCCCAAATAGTGATACTAGCCAATCCCATCGATTATGGTCTTGCTTCCGATTTCTTTGGATTTTTGAGAAACAAAGGTTTGGAGATAGTTCATGCTACTCCTGATGATTTCGATCAATATAAAAATAAGAAATTTATAGTCATATTGGGTGGTCCTGATGCATATGATGGAGTTGGAGGGATAGTACAAGAAGTCCTTTCTGAAGTCGAGCAAAATAGCATCAGGGAAGCTGGAGCTAGGAAAAAGTATGTTAAGACCAATATTTGGTCACAAGGACAAAGAGTGACGGTTATAGCTGGATCCGATAGAAACGAAACCAAAAATACGGAAGATGAAAATAAAGATTCTGTAGCTACCGAAGCTGACTCAAGCAGTTGAGTTGAAATCAGGTTCAATATTCAGTTCAAACATTTCTTGGATCACAACACAAATATTATGACAGATTATTTTACATAATAACTCATTCTTTTGAGCAACAAAATTCTTAAAAAACACTTTGGGTTAAAAGGTGGGGAGAGGGGAGCCCATGAGATTTTAAAAAGAGCTTTAAGGATCTCATGGGCAGAATTGTTTTTTGAAAATAGCAGATATATAAACCTTTTTGCATGGATTTTATTTATGTAATCAGGGCGTCTTAAGTTCTATCTCTCCTTTAACCCCCTTTCCATCCCAGTATTTGACCCTATTTATCTTAACCTTCAAGAAATACCTGTCCCAAGGAAAGACGCTGTAGTAAATACTGGGATCGTTATGATAAACCCAAAGCATTTTAAGGGTCCTAAAATCCAGGTTTATGTTCGATTTCTCATTTAGAGTCTTTTTTAATACCCTAAAATTTTTCAAAAGTGCCCATAGTCCTGTTTCCATCTCCTCTATTTCTCCCCATAATATAAAGCCACGACTTCCTTTGTTCATCCCCTCAAGATTGGCGCAGCAAACGTTCTTATTCTTGAGGATATTTTTGATCTTTTTCGTGCCGCCAGCAGGACTAATCCAGATAGACCCATTTCCCGTGTACTGCCAGTTCATGGGCGTAGCATGTGGTGTGCCGTCTCCGGTGGCAAAGACTATCGGATCCTTTATCTCAGTGAATAGTTTCTCTACCTCATGGGGAATCACAATATTTAGCTCCTTATCCTTATTAGAAACTTCCTCCCTTTAAAACATTTATTTTAATATTATTTATATTATATATCATTTATGCTTGAAAAATATTTCAATTGATCCCCTAAAAAAAGAAGGAGATAAGGAAAAGTTTTAAATTAATATAAGGTTTTTACACGAGCCATGGGCTTCTTTATAGGTCAGGGTCATGCAAAGAAGTGGTTTGAGTTCCTCTCCTCCAAATACGACTTCATAAATCCATTTATATACACCGACAGGATGAGAGAGCAGCTGTTGGCAGGAGTAGAGGGCGGCCGCGTTTTGGATGTCGGGGTAGGCACAGGGTACACAACAGGACATATGGAGGATGCCGTAGGCATCGATATTACCTGGAAGATGATACGGCAGGCCGGGCCGGCATACAAGGGCTCCCTTGTCCTAGCAGACGCCTCCAGACCCCCATTTAAAGAAAGAAGTTTTTCCACAATTATAAGCGCAGGAAGCCTTTATTATTTCCCAGACCCTGAGAAGGCCGTTAAAGGGTTTAACATGCTTTTAAAAGAAAACGGTGTGCTCTTGACCATAACTCCAAACTGGAGGATCCTTAAGTTTTTTGTCCACATCTTCAGCAAGAAAGATCTACAAGAACTCTTTGAGAATGCCGGCTTTAAGGTTGAAAAGATCACAAATCAGCGTAGGATAGCGTACTTCTGCAAGGGCAAAAAGCTATAGCTGTATCTCTTTTTTCTCCCTATCTTTCAACCAATATTCTGCCCTTTTTATTTCAATTTTAAGAAAATATCTCTTCCAGGGCATGGCGAAGTTGTAATATATGTCTGGGTGGATATGAAGCATTCGCGTCACCTTCATCGTCCTGGAATCCTTCAAAGACATCTTCGACCTCAATTTCAACGCCTTCTTCAAAGTCCTAAAATTTTTCAAAAGCGCGATAAATCCCGTCTCCATCTTGATTATCCCACCCCAAGCTACAAAACCTCTGGCACCCTTCCGCATTCCTTCCACCGTAGCAAGGCAGACGTTCTTATTCTTGAGGATATTTTTGATCTTGCTGCTCCCACCCACGGGGGACACCCATATCGTGTTGTTGCCCAAATAAAACCAGTTCATCGGCGTTGCATGGGGTTTTTTGTCGGCGGTGGCAAAGATTATCGGGGTTTTTATGGTAGAGAACATCTCCTCAAGTTCTTTTGGGATCATCCTCTTCTCCATCTTTTTATGATGACATCCGACTTTTTATCCAGATCAAAAGGAAGGGTCCAGAAGATCTTTTCTGCTACAAGTTGGTACCCCTCGTCATCTTTTTTTAGAACGCCCTGTATCTGGACCATCTCAGCCTCCTCTGTATAATGAGAATTCGAAAAGACAAGGCTTACATCTTCTTCTGGAAGATCGCCATCCTTGACGATTATTTTATCTTTTTTAACCTCAAAACTAACGACCTTTATATCAGGCTTTTCATCTTTTACAGTTGTTAGAAAACCGACCTCGAACCTCTTTGCATATTCCACAAAATCCTCTGGCAGCATCGGTTTTACTCCTCCCGGGAAAGTATATAAATATTGCCTTATAGGGGAGGGCATGGATTCAATCCTTTATGTCTGGATGCCCACAGAGAAGATCTACCCCGGAGGGCCCATTTATCTTGCCGACTATGTCCACAAAAAAACAGATACAGAACAAAAAATCCTGGACCTGTCTCTTATCAAAAAAAAGGCAAGAATGGAAAGACTAAATCAAGAGATAGATGCTTTCGATCCTGACATAATAGCCTTTTCATGGCGGAACATCCAGCTATTCTCCCCAAAACAGGACGACCCTTCCCTAGAGAACGCGTTCAAATTTCTCTACTCTCTAAATCCCATAGACAAGATGACCGCAGCACTTTTCGGTGTCAAGTCAATTTTACAATCATTAACAAACACCCAGGAGACCTTGGGATACATCAACAAAACCGCAGACAATTACGACAAAAAAATCATAGTTGGAGGCGCTGCCTTCTCAGTCTTTTCAGACCAGATAATTACCAAGCTAAGGGAAGGTATAATAGGCATGGCAGGGGAGGGGGAAAATGCCGTTTTGAAGATAATAGAAGGGAAAGATAAAGAAGAACTTTTAGATGAGAGGGTCATCTTCAGGAAAGGCAAGAAGGTTGTAAAGGGCCAACAGAGAGACTACGTCAAGATTGAAGACTTTACACCCGTCGACTTTGATTACATAAACGAGGTCTTCCCGCAGTTTAAAGAATACGAGAGCGATTACATCGGAATTCAGACCAAGAGAGGATGCCCTTACGGTTGCATCTTCTGCTCATATCCTTTCATTGAAGGCAAAAAATTAAGGTTTAAAAAACCGGATATTCTGGCTGAGGAGGTCCTAACACTCCACGACAATTTTGGGATAAAAAAATTCTGGTTCACCGACTCCAATTTCATCTCTGCAAAAAAGACGATACCCCATTGCAACGAATTTCTAGGAAGGATAATCAAAGGGGGTGCTGAGATCGAGTGG
>JBHICB010000074.1:0-6105 GCA_046759365.1 Hydrothermarchaeales archaeon (SeqCode) | reverse complement strand
CTTCCCTTCAAGGACTTTCTCGAGAACTTTCTCGATATCCTGGTCCGCATTGATCAATTCCTCGAACATGCTAGGCCTCTCTTACAAATCCGTCGTCATTTGCGTACTTTTCGATGATGGATTTTAATCTTTCGGTGTACCATCCCTTTTTTATGAATTCCGGATAGATAGCCAGCCGCTCTTTTAATATTAATCCTACACCATTTGCCTTTTTTTCTAGATAACTTATATCAGGCCAGGGGGATTCTGGGTTGACATAATCCAAGGTTATTGGAGATACCCCCCCGAAGTCGTTGGCACCGCATTTTAAAAAAATCTCCTCCCTTCCAAAATTGAGGTTTGGCGGTACTTGTATGCTCATGTGGTTGAACACAAGCCTTGAGGCAACAACAACGCGTGCCATCTTCCCCACAGAAGGTCCCACATGATCCTCCATAGGTGTTCCGGGTTTTGGCACAAAATTCTGAATTATGATCTCCTGCAGATGCCCGTACCTTTCATGGACCTTTTTCAAGGAGATCAGGGAGTCGACAATCTCCTCATCGCTCTCCCCTATTCCTATAAGAAGACCTGTAGTAAAAGGTATCTTAAGCCTGCCAGCGTCTTCTATCATCCTCAACCTTAGTTTAGGCGTCTTTCCTGGTGAATGCTCGTGTGGCATGCCTTCAAGGCACAATCTATCGCTGACGCTCTCAAGCATAAGGCCCATGGAGACGTTGACCTCATTTAGAAGAGTCATTTCTTCCCTTTTCAATATGCCCGCGTTGGTGTGAGGAAGAAGGCCTTTTGCCATCGCCATCCCGCAGAGTTCATGGAGGTAATCCACGAAGTTTTCATAACCTTCTTCATTTAAAAAATGCCTCATCTTTTTGTAAACCTCCGGCCTTTCGCCAAATGTAAAAAGCGCTTCTTTACAGCCCTCCTTTAGACCCTTTTCTAAAGCTCTATCAATCATTTCCCCGTCCATTATCATAGCCTCTTCTTCTCCTCGTTTAAATCCACAGTAAGAGCAGCTGTTCCTACAAAGGTTAGTCACAGGGAGAAAGAGGTTTCGCGAGTAGGTAACCACATTGGAGTATTTTTTTTCCCTTATCGCATCTGCTTTTTCTCTATAATCTTCAAAATCCTCATCACCACAGGTGAGTACCGCCATAAGCCCCTTCTTATCCATAACACCCACTTTCGATCCTCTTATGTTATTTATTTTATCGCCTGCCCGAAATATTATTATACACGGAAATGTTACCCCTTATGGTGATGGCATGACTGGAGAAGCCCAACTTGAGGAAGGAGCAGAGGTCATAAGAGATGTCACCTGCCCGGTATGCGGTGCCTCATGCGACGATATAGAGGTAACCGTAAAAGAGAACAAAATAATCGGAGTAAGACATGCCTGCAGGATGGGGGCTGCCAAGTTTTTTGAGACTTCAAGCGGCAGAAGGCTTAAAAAGCCCATGATAAGGGTAAACGGAGATCTAAGGGAGGTTACATGGGAGGAGGCTATAGGGAAGGCTGCACGCATTCTGGTAGATGCTAAGAAGCCTGTCCTATTCGGATGGGCAGAGACGTCATGCGAGGCGCTGAGAGTGGGCATCCAGATAACCGAGGAAATAGGCGGTGTAATGGACAACTGTTCAAGCATATGTCATGCACCCTCTATACTTGCAATTCAGAAGGTAGGGATATCATCATGCACATTAGGGGAGGTAAAAAATAGGGCAGATCTTATAATCTACTGGGGTTCAAATCCGCAGGCTTCTCATCCCAGACACTTGTCACGCTACACCACATATCCCAGGGGGAGGTTCAGAGAAAGGGGAAGGCAGGACAAGGAGATTATAGTCATAGACGTAAGAGAGAGCGACACGGCCAAGATAGCAGACTGGTATGTCCAGGTAAAGCCGAACAGTGATTACGAGATATTTGCAGCCCTACGGGCGATAGTAAATGGGAACGAAATATATCAGGATGAGGTCGGCGGAGTGAGCAGGGATGACCTCTATAAGCTTGCGGAAAAGATGATGTCGTGTCAGTTTGGTGCCCTTTATTTTGGATTAGGCATTGCGAGTTCTGTAGGCAAGTCCCGTAACATAGAGAATGCGATAAGGTTGGTTATCGATCTGAACAGGCACACAAAGTTTATCATCCAGGCTATGCGCGGTCACTACAACGTGGCAGGCACCAATCAAGTCCTGACATGGCAGCATGGCTTCCCATATGCAGTCGACTTCTCAAAAGGCTACCCCGAATACAATCCGGGAGATACAAGTGTTATAGATATTCTTGCAAGAAAAGAGGCTGATGCAATACTTGTTATTGCAGCAGATCCGGGAGCGCATTTTTCCAGAAGTGCTGTGGAAAGGATGGCTGAGATACCCATTATAGCTGTAGATGTGGTGGAGAACCCCACCACACTATTGGCAGATGTGGTTTTACCCGGTGTTATGGTGGGCACTGAATCTGAAGGTACTTGCTATAGAATGGACGATGTCCCGATACCATTAAGGAAGGTCGTAGACCCGGTAGTAGATTATGTCAAATCAGATACAGAGCTGATGGAGAAGCTTTACGAGAGAATAATGAAGATAAAGGGATCCACATGAAGGTAATCATTAATACGGCGCGAACCTTCCTTCAGGGAGAGGTTGTAAAAGGAGGGAAGAAGCTTACTGACGAGTACACAGAGCAGGCGGCATACTGTCAGATTCACCCTGAAGATGCGGCGTTAATCGATGTGAAAGAAGGGGACAACATCTCTTTGAAGTCTGCCGGGGGTGAGGTTTTTTTGAAGTCGAAGATCACTGATGAAATCCAAAGAGGCTGTGTAATGATCCCCCTTGGACCATGGGCTAACCGCATCATAGGTTCCTACACCTTCAACACCGGCTCACCGTATTACAAGGGTAATGTGGGCGAGATTGAGAAGACAAATAAAAAGGTAAAAAACGTCTTCGAGATAATGAAACTTTACAAAAAGTAACTCAATGGATCTTTTCCGTTACATCTTGTTGATATTACTTACTCCGTCATCAAAAACAAACGGTCCCCTTTTATTTGATTTCCACCTCTTTGTTAAGGTCCTTTATTGACCAAAACCTTTTCAAACAATCTGCTCTAGATACTACCCATCTGCTTCATCAGGGATGGTAAATATTGGGAATAAGGTATTTTTTAACAGGTATTGGAAATAAATTTATTTATACCTATACCTATTTTTCATATCTATTCTGCCTATAATCTGAAGTGAGCTTTATGGAAGGAGAATCTAAGGGACATCATGGCCAGTTGAAATATGGTGTGGAAAGTGAGGGCAAGGGGTTGGAATCTTCTTATAAGGAACTTTCTCTTCTCCACGAGATCAACAGTGCTTTGAATACAAAAATAGACCTTGACGAAATACTACAAACCATAATAGACGGCGTGACCTCTGTCTTCAACTACTACTCCAGCGGCATCTATCTTTTGAGTGAGGATGGAACGCATTTTATTTTAAAGAATTATTCCCTTAATTCGACAATAATTAAAAAGATCGAGAAGATTATAGGAAAGCCTCTTTTGGGATACAAGATACCGCTCTTCGAGGGCAGCATATTGAAGGAGGCCATAGAGAAAGGGGAGCCCATCATAACCGAGGATATCGAGGCGATACTTGTGCACCATACAGACGATGGGCGGCTGAGAAAGCTTGCCAAGCCCATTGCAAAGCTTGCAGGCTTGAAGTCCGGCGTAGGCGTGCCTTTGACCGCAGGTAATCGAGTCGTCGGGATGCTTGGCGTGGCGAGTAAAGATGAAAAGATGACCCAAAAAGATGCCGAAAGACTGAAGAGGTTTGGGGATCAGGCAGGCCTTGCCATAGAGAAGGCGAAGTTGTATGAGGAACTCAAGGAGTATTCAGAACATCTTGAGCAGATGGTCGAAGAGAGAACAAAAGAACTAAGAGAAAAAGAGCGGCAGCTCCTTCAATCAGAGAAGCTGGCAGCAATAGGTAAGTTAGCAGCTGGAGTGGCTCATGAGATCAACAATCCGCTTGGCAACATTTCCCTGTATACTCAGATGCTGTTAAAAAAAGGAGGGGATGAAAAAGAGATTGAGAGTCTTATGGTGATAGAGGAACAGGTGGAGACTGCAGCAAGGATAGTAAGGAATCTTTTGGAATTTTCCAGACAGACAGTGCCCAAGACCTTGCCATTGGACATAAACAAAGAGGTCCTGAAGTCGATAAAGATCTTGGATCACACAGCGTATATGTCGAATATCAAGATCGAAGAGGACTTTAATCCAGATCTGTCCAAGGTAATCGGGGATTCTGGGCAGCTCCAACAGGTCTTTTTGAACATATTGACCAACGCTATTCAGGTAACTCCAAAGGGGGGCAAGGTAGTTGTATCAACCAGAGAAGCAGCAGATAGTGTAGCGGTGGAGATAACAGATGAAGGCCAGGGCATTTCAGAGGAGATAATAGAAAAGATCTTTGATCCCTTTTTTACAACAAAAGAGGTCAGTGGGGGGACAGGGCTGGGATTATCGGTCAGTTTGGGGATCATCGAGAGACATGGAGGGAAGATAAAGGTGAAAAGCACCCTTGGCAAGGGAAGCAAATTTATAATTGAACTACCATCTAAAAAGAGTTGATAATCATGGGAAATGCTAAAATTTTGATCGTTGAAGACGATCCACAGATGCGTCAGGGTCTCTCTGATATGTTATCTGAGGAGGGGTACAAAGTATTGTCCGTGGATTCTGGAAGGGAGGCGATTAAGAAGGTAAAAGACAACGGCTTTGATATCGTTGTAACAGACATAGTCATGCCTGGTATAGATGGGATGGAGGTTCTAAAAGAAGTAAAGAGGATAGAACCCCAGGTTCATGTTATAATGATCACAGCATTTGCTACTATCGAAAACGCTGTTGACGCGATGAAGAACGGTGCCTCCGACTATATAACAAAGCCCTTTAAGATTGCCGAGGTTGAGGTTGCCATAAAGAGGGTTTTGGAGGAGACCAAATTTAGAAAGATGATCAAAGAGAAATTCTCCTATCCCACGGACGCCTCTCTGGGAACAGATTTTACAATAAAAGCACTCTCGAATCCCATCAGACGGGGGGTAATAGAGTTACTGGATAAATACGGAAGGGCCAGATTCACCGACATAAAGAAGGACTTGGATATTGAAGATGCGACAAAGTTGAGCTTTCATTTGAGGATTCTAAGGAATGCAGGTCTTCTTGAACAAGATGAAGAGAAGGCATATCTTCCGACAACAAAGGGGATTAGGGCGGCCAAGGTCTTGAGGCAGTTGGAGTGGGGTTAGCCCATCGTGATAAATGGATAGTTACGATGTAATTAGAGCTATTCTCAAGACACGTTTTATATTGATGATGGGGGATAAATTTTTTTCAAATTTTCAATAGGATTTAAATAACATACTGCTCTAAATCAACACCGGAGGCATAAGTTTTGAGGAAGGGTATAATCATTGGTGTTGTTTTATTGATATTGATTAGTTCAGGATTTGTCTTAGGTGCAAAGCCTAGAGTAATAATGTTGTCAAACTCGATAGATTATGAATTAGCCTCTGAGTTCTTTGGATTCTTAGGCAACAAAGGGATGGAATTAGTTCATGCAAAAGCATCTGATTTTGAACAATACAAAGAGGAAAAGTTTATTGTAATTCTTGGGGGGCCAGATGCATATGAGGACGTTGGGGATATAGTTCAGGGGATTTTAACGCCAGAAGAACAGGATTATGTTAGGGCCTCAGGTAACCGAAAGATGTTTACTAAGACAAATGTCTGGACAAATGGACAAAGAGTTTCAGTTATTGCGGGTTCAGATAGAAACCAAACCAAATTTGCTCACGTAGAAAATAGAGATAATCTTAACACTGGAATACAGGAAGATTTTCAAACTCAACAAGCAGAAATAGAACCCGAACCCAAAGACCTTTCAATTTCTGGTGGATATCAAGAACTCCTAGAACTTGAGGGGGTAACAGTTCAGTTAAAATCTCAAAAAGAACTCATACCTATTAATAGTGAGGTTGAAATCAGGCATTGGGACAAAATTAGGGAGGCTTCACTCTTACAGTGAATATGTTGTGCAGA
>JBHICB010000073.1:0-6199 GCA_046759365.1 Hydrothermarchaeales archaeon (SeqCode) | reverse complement strand
TATATTATTGTTCAATTCATTAGTGTTGAACAGACCAAAAATATTACAGCAAATCGGATGATTCTCTTTCTATCATCAGACCATAATTTTTCTCCAACTGTTCCCATCACTTCCACATTCCGATGTTCTTCTCCTTTAAATCGCGGGCCTTCCTTTGAAGTACCTTGTAAACGACACCATGGGGCTTTCCTGAGGCCAGCATCTCCACAGCTTCAGATGCCAGGTTTACCTCATCTGCCTCCCCCAAAATGGCGATGGTCTTTCCGTAGACGGAGACACAGGCACCTGTCATTTGTGCGATAAATTCCCTGGTCTTTCCCTGCCTTCCTATTATCCGCCCTTTCTGCCTTTGCAATGTCTTTTTGGACCTGCCCACAAGGTCGCTTAGATCAATGATCTTGAGCACATAATCGTCGCTTTTTAAAAGCATGGCCCTTTCAGGGTTGATACCCCTTCCTACAGCCTTTATCATATCCCGTGCCTTCCACTCAGCCAAGACATCCTCTCCAACATTTTCCACAGTAATGCTCCCATCTTCTGTATCTATCTCAATTTTGACATTAAAACAGGTCTCAATCTCTTTTTTGACCTGACCCTTTTTTCCTATAAGCACTCCCAATCTTTCCATGGGAATTCTTACGTATTCCATATCATCTCACCAAAATAGAAGGTTACAACCCACCAGTTACGTATTTATAAACTTCTTCCTCATTCACGTCAAAATATTGATTGAAGTATCTTGACAAATTCGAAACATCCCGTAACAGGAGCTCCTCGTACAAAGGATGACCCTTTACAACACCCTGAGAAAGGTCGATTACAACAGGCTTTTCGTCCAGCATCAAGACGTTGTATTCGCTGAAGTCTCCGTGGACAAACTCTTTTAACCTCATCTTTTTTATCGCTTCTCGAAGCTCTTTAAAGACCCTTTTAGGATTTTTTATTTCACTGTTTTTAAGCATCTTGGAAGCCCCTCCGTTGCCGATAAACTCCATTATCAAAACGTTTTTCTTAGCAGCAACAGGTTTAGGGACCCTGACACCTGCATTTTGGGCAAGCTCTAAATTTTTAAACTCCTTTTCGACCCAAGCATAAATGATGGCGCGCCGGGTCCTTTTAATTTTTTCAAATCTGTGATCCCCGTCTATGTACTTCCACATGTTCCTGAAGTCGCTTGTGGTTACCCTGTGGATCTTGACAGCATAAGATTCTCCACCCCTACCTATGGCCTTGAAGACATGCGCCTCCTTCCCGGTCTTGACAACGCCCAGCAAAGTGTCGATAAGCCCCTTATTTGAAAATTCATAAAGCGTTAAAAGCGTTGACTTGTCAAAGACATCACTACCGACCCGTATATCCTCCACGCCTTTGATCTTCTTCCTATACTCGTCGATAGTCTGATCTATCTTCTTGAGGTCTTTGTCCATCAATTAGGCACCCTCAAATCAAACCCTGTTTTTGAAGCCTATCAACCTGCGGTTTTGTAAACCTCCAGACAACATCCCCTTTTTTGTCTCCTTGGACAGACCAGGGTTGAATTATGACCACATCCCCCTCCCGGATCCAGATCCGTCTTTTCATTTTTCCCGGAATCCTGGCAGTTCTGATCTTATCATCCTTGCACCTGACCAACATCTTGCTTGCCCCGAGCATCTGCTCCACATATCCAAAGACCTCATTGTCTTTGGGCAGACGCAGCCGCCTTACCAATTGATCGTCGTTTCTTTTATATACCAAGCAATTCCTCCATTATCATTCCTGATGTAATGACCTAATAGCCTTTGCCTTTTAAGTATTCTCCTATAGGACTTAAGATGTCAACGAGATAATCCGATGCTGAATTTTTAAGGTCTTGAGGGTGAAGATCCCCTTTTTTGTACGAATCTTCAAGTTGTTTGTAATTATCAAACACCAAGTCTCCTCCAAATTTTTCAGGCCTTTTAATGGTAACTTGACTGACCCTGTTGAAGATGTGGTTATCGAAGATCTCCAAGATGGGATTGCCTTCAACCTCCTGCATTGGACAGAAGGCCATTTTGATTTTATCTGCTATCGCTTCGGCAGGATCATCAATGGAGATGAAATTCTCCTTGCTTGAGGACATCTTCTCGTCGCCGTCGATGCCGTGTATTATAGATAAATGGATACAAACAGGGGGCTTGAAACCTAGCTTTGGCAGGTTGTCCCTGGCCAGCATGTGAATCTTCCTTTGGTCGATGCCGCCCACAGCCACATCTACGCCCAAAGTGATCATGTCAATGACCTGCATTAGAGGATAAACCACCCTCGCTACCTTGGGGTTTTCGTCTTCTTTTGATACCATGTCCATACTCCTCCTTGCCCGAAGAAGAGTTGTCACAAGGGCAAGTTTCTGGACATTCAAAAAGTACTCTTTTGTTAATTGGACCTCAGACCCCAGAACGAACCGGGTCTTTTCCGGATCCAAGCCTATCCCTATAAAGCACTCCTTGTTGTACCTTGCAATATCCCCTATTTCCTCCAGTGTGCCTTTATTATTCAAATACGCATGAAGATCCGCCAATAGTACGACTATCTCAAATCCTGCCTTCTGGAGGTCTATCAATTTATTAACGCTTATCATATGCCCGAGATGTATTTTGCCGCTGGGTTCATAGCCCACGTATACCTTTGGATTATCCTTCTCTTTTATCAACCCTTTTAGCTCATCTTCGGTTATCACCTCAACTGCGTTTGACCCGATCAAATCGAGTTTTTCCTCTGCGTTCATGATAATCCTCCATATTGCAATTTCTTCATAATAAGTACCGGATATAAACGTTTCTGAAACCAGACCAAAAGATAAATATGGAAAAGAGACTTGTTATGGAGGCATGGAAGAAAGCTTGTCATTATCAAACTTTATAAAAAAGCGGCGCGGACTCTTATTCGCAAGCCTTGTGGCACTGGCAATATTACTAGCACCCACGCCGGAACCATTTACACTCGGGGGAGAGACTGTAGTGCTTACTTCTCATGGACAGCAAATGATCGCCCTTCTAGCCGCCTTTGTTGTGATCTTTATAACTGAGGCCTTGCCCTTCGGTATGACTGTTGCTGTTGTATATACCTGGGTGGTGGCCTTTGGCATAATGCCTTACGAGGAAGCTGCTGTGATCTTCAGCCACGATGCGGCTTGGTTTATTATGGGGGCTTTGATGATAGCCGTCGTGCTGGTAAAGTATGACATACACATGAGAATACTGACAATTATTTTAAGGATAGTTGGAAGTTCGACACAGAATGTTGTTTTGGGGATAGTCGCATTTAGTGCCCTAACCTCAGTTTTCATTGCGGATCACACCGTTGCGGCTTTGATGTTACCTGTTGGGATAGCGGTAGTTCAGATAAACGGGGGGATAGAGGAGGTTCCAAATTTGGCTAAACTTTTGATGTTTTCCATAGCGTTTGGCGCTACCATCGGGGGCTTAAGTTCGCCATCTGGTGGCGGAAGAAATGTATTAATGATTGGCTTTCTAAACGAGTTTTTCAATGCACGGGTGGGTTATGGACAGTGGATGGTCATGGCACTTCCCATAACGTTTGTCCTGATACCGGTTGTGGCTTACTCTCTTCCAAGGATATTCAAATCAGAAGTAGATGACCTCGGCAAAGCTGCAAATATGATTCGGAAAGAGTTGGAACTCAACAAAATGGGAAGGAAGGGCTGGATAGTCACGATGATATTTTTAATAACCTTGTTTTTATGGATAACCCGAAGCCATATTTACGGCATTGGAACCATCGCGATGTTTGGTGTCTTGTTGTACGTCTTTTTTGGTCTGGTAGAATGGGAGGATCTGTCAAAGATACACTGGGGTGTTGTTTTACTTTACTTTGGTGTCATCGGCTTGGGTAAAGCATTGATCGAAACTGGCGCGTCTAAATGGCTTGCTTTAAAAGCTCTGCAATTTATAAGCTCTGTTGGTATAGGCTCAGGTTATCCTTTAGTTTTTGGTTCAGCGACGTTTATGTCTTTAATGACCCAAGTGATGAGTGATGGACCGGCTGTTGCCACTATGGGACCCACTCTTTTGGAACTTGCAAAAATTTCGGGCACAGATCCTATTATTCTGGGCATATCCCTTGCCATTTCATCTGCCTTTTCGTTCATTCTTGTAATTGGAACGCCGCCCAATGCCATTATTTACGGTAGCGGATTTGTTAATTCCAAGGATTTTAGAAAAGCCGGGATTTTACTTGAGTTTATCGCTCTTGCGTTGTTATTTTTGGTAATCTATTTCTGGTGGGGTTACTTGGGCGTAGGGTTGATAGGTTTTCATTGAGGTGATTAGATGAAGGTATTAATGTGCACTGGAGGCTCGAAATTCGCAGAAGATGGGATAAGATATGGGATAAAATTGGTCAAAAATTCAAACCCAGAGATAACGCTACTTTGTATCCTAGAAAAGTCAATGTCTACAAAAAAGGCTGAGGACACATTAGATGGCGCGCAGCTTATCATTGAAGAAAATGGCTTCACTCCAGAAACAAAGACCATGGAAGGATTTGTTGCAGAAGAGATCATAAAGGAAGCTGAGGAGGGGGATTATGACTTAGTAGTTATCGGGTCTCATGGTTTAAGGAGCAGTCTTGTAGGTGTTTCAGAGTTTTTGTTGGGTGCAGAGGCTTATAGGGTGGTAAGGTACTGCAAGACATCAGTCTTGGTTGTGAAAGAAGCTATAAGTTTTAATAAGGTGTTGTTTACCACGGATGGTTCGAAATTCGCAGAAAAGGCCATTGATTTTGGTGCTAGCTTGTTAAGTGGTACAGAATCTGATGTCACTGTTATCCATGTAATCCCAACGTTTGTTGAGCATTTCAAAGATTATGTAGAGCCGGTAAGGTCGGAACTTGTAGAGATACTCAAGACACTACCAAGGCGTGAGGCATGGCGTTTGGACAGAAGCAAAGATATCTTTAAAAAATACAATATTGTGGCCAAGAGAAAGGTAAGGGAGGGCGATGCGGCAGAAGAGATACTCAAAGAATCTGAGAGATACGACTTGATTGTCATTGGATCACTCGGACGCAAAAGTTCCGGGAAATTTCTGATGGGGGATGTAGCATTTAATGTGGTAACACACGCAAAAAAGCCGGTATTGTTATACCGGTCAAAGTCTTAAGAAAGTTTGTCCAAGTTCGGACTACGTGGGTTCGAATCCCGAGCGAAAAAAAGGTTTTAAGGAATAGGCAATAATGTATGTAATAAAGATTCTGGGAGGATAAGAGTTTTGTATAAAGCAAGAATATAAATGAAAAGTCTTATAATCGAGACTAAAAATAGATATCAAAAAAGGTGGAATATGAGTTCACTTAATAAAGCAATAGGAGGAGGATCATCGTGACCATGATAATGGTCGTCGACGACGAGGCCGATATGCGGTTCATGGTAAGAAAGGTTCTTGAGAACGAGGGATATGAGGTTATAGAAGCAGAAAATGGTAAGACCGCTTTAGAGAAGCTTAAAGAGACAAAACCTGACCTTCTACTCTTGGATGTGATGATGCCGGGGCTTGATGGATGGGAGGTGTGCAAGAGAATAAGAGAGAACGAGGATACAAAGGATATTATTGTAACCATGCTCACCGTAAAATCTTCAGACGAAGATAAGGTAACGAGCTTTGATGAAGGATTGGCGGATTGGCACATCAGTAAGCCCTTCAAGAAACAGAGATTCGTTCGAACTGTAAAATGGCTACTTGAAAGTCCATTGCAGAGAGAGTAGATGCCTAAGGGGGGTTTGCAATAGGAATAAGTATCTGCATTGCTTCTGGGAAAGGTGGAACCGGAAAGACAACTCTTAGTGCAAATTTGGGGGTCGCCTTGGGCGAGATTGGAAAGAACATCATAATACTAGATGCAGATATCGAAATGGCAAACCTTGCGTTGCATTTTGGATTAGAGGGGACGGCTATAACACTGCATATGGTATTATCAGGTGAGTCGAATATTCAAGATGTTATATACGAGGGTCCAGCAGGAGTCAAAGTGGTTCCTTCCGGCATATCCCTATATAGCCTGATAAAAGTTGACCCAGACAGGCTTGGAGGAGTATTGCAGGAATTGATGAAGACTGTAGATATCTTGTTAATAGACGCCCCTGCAGGATTGGGCAAAAGCGCAGTTGTTGCACTGGCATCAACACAAGAGGTTATATTGATAGTAAATCCTGATATAT
>JBHICB010000072.1:0-6369 GCA_046759365.1 Hydrothermarchaeales archaeon (SeqCode) | reverse complement strand
CGGCCTGCACAAGAAGGGGAGGAATTTTTAGGAATTGGAATGAAAGAGTCTAAAAGGCTTAAAGGCCAGGAAGTTGTAATCTCAGATGAAAAAAAGCTTGTGGCCATTTACCCCTACAGGGATGCAGACAGCACAAAGATAATGCTGGACACAAAGGATGTAAGACTCTTGGTCTGCGGCGTGCCAAAAATAGAAGAAGAAAAGCTTAAAAAAGCAGGCGATGTAGCCGTAGAATATATTACAAGATTCTGCAAAGGAGAAGAAAGATCGGTGTAAAGCAAACGAGGGGCATTTATCTTATATTTTTCAACCCACCCAAAAGTTCCTCTCTTGTTTTTTTCAAAATTCAAAAGTTTTAAATATCACCATCCACTTAACCCATGTCAAGTGTGAAGGGAAAGTGAGTGGATATGGCAAAGGTACTGCTGACTGATGATGAACCCACCATAGTGTTTCTGACCAAGAAAATCCTGGAAAAAGAGGGTCACGAAGTGGTGGTGGCCGAGAATGGGGAGGAATGCATGGGGATGTTAAAGAACGACAGGCCTGACCTAATCCTCCTTGACGTCATGATGCCTGGCGAAAGCGGCTGGGAGGTTTGCAGAAAAATCAAAGAAGATGAGAAAACGAGGGACATCCCTGTGGCAATGTTTACGGTTCGCAGCAGCGAAGACTCAGTTAAGAAGAGCTTGGAATATGCCCATGCCGACACACAAATAGACAAGCCATTCAAGATAGAGGAACTATTCCAAGTGGTCAACAATTTTTTTAAAAAGAATGAGAAAGTGATTTTAAACCAGTTCTAATTTTCAGTCATTTTTAAACCCACTTTTTTAAAATTCTAAATATATTTTATTCGTTATGGGCAGTTGCATCTTTTAAGTGGGAGTGCAGAGATGAGCTATAGAAGTTCTGTTAGATGTATAGAGTGTGGTTCGAAAACCGAAACCCGAAGATCGATGATAAGTGGAGGGCAGATGCGCATCGACCACGTATGCCGAAATTGCAATATTGCCTGGTACCTCGGAATGGATGGAAGTTACCATATAAGACTCTCTACAACCAATATCCTCGCAAGCAAACTGGAGGATGATAAATTCGAACAAATGATTGGAATTACCAAAAAACACAGCCAACCAGCTTTGGCTTAAAAGAGCACCCATTTTCACAAAAATCTTTGCATTTGATAACCTTTACAATTAAAACGCCCGTGGGACAACGTAAATGCTATTTGCTTTCTCCCATGGGCTGTCCCCTCCCCCAACTTAATCTCTTAAATTGGTTAAAGCCGATCTTATTAACTTCCACATTTACGTTAACGCAACGTCACCTCTTTATACAATGCCGATAATATAATTTTGAAAGTAGGAGGAGAGCCTATAAAATGTGGGAAGTAATAATCGGTATGGGGGCTATAATTGTCATAACTAGATGGTTTTTTGAAAGACAGTAGCCTTTATTGAATCTCGTAGATTAAGAGTCGATTTAAAGGTCCTATTTTTCAGCCATAACATAGCTTACTTTTATATCTAACTTTAAACAATACTAACAAGGATAGGTCAACAAAAGTTTATTTTACCAACTGGAGGTTTGGCATGTTTCTAAAGATGCTGAAAGCTGCTTTAAAAGATGGTGTGGTGACCGAGGACGAATGGAAGATGTTGGAAACGGTGGACAAACATTATGGTCACTATAACAGAGAATTTAACGTTGCTGTTAGCGACGGTTTTATCACGCAGGAAGAGTGCAAAAACCTGCATAAGCTGAGGAACACGATCTACGAGAAGGCATTTGCGCAGGCGGTGAAGGACGGCGTGGTGACCGATGACGAGCAGGCCTTTTTAAATGAGATCCAGAAAGCGACTGATATGAGCGATGATGAGATAAAAGCTGTGGAAGGAAAGGTAAAGAGTGGAGAGCAGATTAAATGGGACAAAGAGGACTGATGTTAGGTTTTAAGTTTAAACCCTTTTGATAAAAGTCCAATGAACCCAGCCAACTTTTTTTATCAGACCTCCGGGTTATGCGGATACACGCGCTTTTTTACAAGTATTAAATCAATTCAAAAATAATTAATAAAGGAACCTACCATCTTTTTTTGTTCGGGCAGAAAGCCGGATCTTTAATCGTTTCTTTTAAGGGAACAAAAAGATAAAAGCAAAAAACAGCAGAGCAGGACCATGAGACTTTTAAAAATATCGGCAGGACTTTTACTTATACCCATATGCCTGGGTTTTATCTTAGGGTTTTTAAATGAGATTTCAAGTGTAAGCCAGGTAGATTTAAACGAAGCCGCCTTTGCAGCCGGGGCTTTGGTCTATATTTTGATTTACAGATACCTTTTAAGACCTCGGATTTTGTCTTTGTTCGAACACGAGCTTGACCATGCCTTCTGGGCAGCCCTTTTCGGGGCAAAAGTAAAAGCGTTTCACGTCTCAAGGGAAGGCGGCCTTGTCTGGCTTACAAAGACCAATTTTTTAATCAACCTTGCCCCGTATTTTTTTCCGCTTTTTACCTTCTTAGTAGTCGCCATTTCATTTTTTGTAGATGAAAGCTACATGCTTTTGGTCTTTTTTTTAATAGGCTTTACCCTGGCATTCCACATGCTATCAACAGTCGAATCCTTGAGGGTCAGACAATCAGATATCACAAAAACAGGCGTTGTATTCTCTTTACCGTTTATTTTTATTGCAAACCTTTTTGTCCTAATCTTGGTCATGAAATTCATTTCCCCGGGTAATATTTCGATTGCCAGGTTTTTAGAAACAAGCTTTGGATACTCTGAGGCTATAATAGAACTTCTCTGGATTGAGATTAAAGGAAGATTACAAAATATTTTCCTCCTATCCCTAGTAATAAGAATGGGAGTATGAGACAGAACTGAAGGATAAGCGGTTGTGTTAGAGCTAACACCTGTTTTGATGGGAAAACACCTGGGTGAGGGCGTTTTTCTCTTGTCTATCTCATACTCCTGGCTCTCCACTATTTTGTAAAACAGTTGAAGAACAATTCATATGTTAAGCTGTATATACAAAAAGTTTTTCCTAAAAAATATGCCCGCTTTTAAGAATACCACGCCGGACTACATCTAACACCGTATTTCCGGCACAAGGATATTATATCGGATTTCACCTTCTCAGAGTACTCTCTGTCAACAGAATTATATTTGGCCAGAAGACCTGGATAAAATTTTGAATAAAACTCTTTTATTTTCAAATCCAAGCCGGGCTTTAAATTAAGCTTGTCAAGTATTACCTCTCCCACGTTTGCTTTGGAAATCTCCTCTATCAGCCTTTCTAAATCGTCCCCATTGTCGGTAATGTAGGGCATAATGGGACCAATAAAAACCCAGATTTTAATGCCAGCCTCTGAAATCTCCTCCAGGGCTGAAATACGCTCTTTAACATGTGAGGCAAATGGCTCATAAAGCTTTCTCGCCTCATCGTCTATGGTGGTGATTGTAAACCCTACATCCCTATAAGAGAACCCTTTAATAAGATCCAGGTCCCTTAAAATAAGGCAGGATTTGGTCTGGATACTTATGGGAAAATCGTGTTTTAAAAGCTGCTTTAAACAAAGCCTTGTAAGCTTGTATTTTTTCTCCAAGGGCTGATATGCGTCTGTAACTGTGGAGATGCCCACAGTACCTTTTGTCTTTTTCTTAAGTTCTTTAGAAAGGACCGTTGGCATATTTATCTTTACATCCACAAAATCTCCCCAAGGCCTTCTCTCCCTTAAGACATAAGGCGCGTAACAGTAAACACAGGCATGCCGGCATCCCCTGTAAGGATTAAGGGCATATGTTAAACCTGGAAGCCTTGAAAAGGAGAGTGCACTTTTGCAGAAAACCTCTTGGACCTTCATCCTCTTCCCTTCATAAAATCTTCAAGCCTTCTTTGGTAGAGAAAATCCTTTAGCAGTTTGCTGTTTAAAATCCACCTTTCCTTGGGGATGTCAAGTTTTGAAAAGACATAGTCTAAAGCCCCTTTTAAGGTATCAAACTTCATTGCTTTGCCTCTAAGGGCGTTTCTCACATTCTCCCTGACATTCCACACACCCACAGGCATTATATAACCCGGGTGCGCCTCCCTTAAGATGACTGTGGCTGCCTGCCTTTTTTCTTTTCCAAGCTTTTCTGTGACAGCAAGCCTGGCAGCATAATAGCATCCCCCGATTTCGGCGTATTTGCTCCGCCCTTCGTAGCCCTCATGGCTGGAATAAACGAATATCCTACTGCCCCGGGGATTCCAAACCGTGTTGGGATACCAAGCTTCTATAAGTTCATAGCACCAAGACGACGGAATCTGCAATACCATAAAACGGTTGTCCAACCTCCAAGATTCGTATACCCTGTAATCGCTTATCAACGGAAAGTCCTTGACCTTCTCCCGAAGGTCCTTGGAGATGGTGTCATCGACTGCTGTGATGCTCCATCTGGTGGGCACAAACCTCCTGTTTTTGCCAAGGCCGAAGGCCCCAACGCTAAATGACCTCTGGATCTGGGACACCAAAATTCCGCTTTTATGCAAATCAATGACGGCTTCAGCTGCCCTAAGATCGGTGTCTCCATAAGCCCTGTCTATCTTACGGTCAATTTTTAATGAACTTGTGTCGAATTTTTTAAGAGGGGCAGAAGGACCGAAGGGCTGGACCTCGTCATCCAGCACCAAACGGCCGGAGGGTTTCTTTGAAAACTCGGCTTCTGAATCAACAGGATTTTTGGACATGGCAAGCTCCCTTGTTGCATCCACTATCTTTCCTCCCCCCTCCACGTTATGTACTTCGACTAAATGCTTTCCCCTGACCAACTGCGAACGGAAAGAGACGATGTCTCTTATGGATTTATCAAGCCATAATTCGGGCATGTCCAGAAGGGATGTGTCCCCAGATATGGGGGGTATCAAAGGTCCCACGTACACCTTCGGATAACCCATTCTTCCGATAAAAACACTTGGCGGAGACGAGCCGTCCAGTTTAAAGTCGTCTATCATGGGCTGGGTTTTGATATGGTAATAGTATTTTACCAAGATGGGGCAGCTTGTTTTTCCACAAAGCATCTTGGACCCTTTGCAGATGACACACAAAGAATCTCTTTGGCCTTCTTTTAAACCGGCTGTATTGAATGGACCTTTCATGCCTAACATCATAGTAAAACAACATATTAATACTTTCAAATATGCCAAGCATTGGAAAAGTTATCCTGCCCATTTTCTTTAAAAGATTTTGGATTATTTTAGAAAAATATTTAATTTTTCTTTAAAGCGGACCCTCCATTTTAACCAGATTCAAGAATCAAGCGATACATTTAAGATTGCCTTTAGATATAATTAAATAAAAAGGATATATTCATGACGTAAAGTTGGAGGGCCTAAGCTATGAATCTGCCCAAGAAGACATTGATCGTCATTGGGGAGGCCTGCTGATATGGCTATAATCAAGGACATCACCGGCACGAAGTGGGTGGAGGAGGCGCTTTATTGTGAAATACTGCTGTAAAAGTTCATTTGAAGGAGATATGAAAATATGCTTACTCAGTTTATTCAAAAGCTAAAGAATGTAAGCCTGTGGCATTTTGTCTGGATATCTGTGGTCGTTTCAGAAATACTTACAGCAATAATGAGTGTCATATTAAGGGGCAGAATTACATATGACTATTTAATTACGGGCGGTGTTGTCTCTTTAATTGTTGCTTCTATTGTTATTTATTTTATTAAGCGATTACGAGAGACCGAGGAATCACTGCTAGAAAGTGAGAAAAAATACCGTTACTTATTTGAAAATTCTATTGAAGGCATCAGTATTTCCAAAGGAGATCATGTTATCTCCGCCAACAAAGCTCTCCTGGACATTTTCGGTTACAAGTCTCTTCAAGATTTTAGCAAAGTTACCATTCTAGACCATTTGGCACCAGAATACCGTGAAATTGCAAAAGAAAGAATGAAAAAGAGGGAGAAAGGAGAACCCGTGCCTGCACGCAATGAATATGCAATCATCCGGAAGGATGGGAAAATTAGAGACATTGAAGTATCAATCGCCGAAGTGGTCATCGAAAATGAGAAATACGTACAAACCACCATACGCGACGTCACCGAGCGCAAGAAGGCGGAGGAGGCTCTTAAGGAAAGTGAGGAAAGATATCGTAGGTTGTTTGAAAATTCCCTTGACGGCATGTACAGAAGCGCACTTGGTGGGAGGTTTATCGATATAAACCCTGCGTTGGTTAAGATGCTTGGCTATGAGAACAAAGAGGATCTGCTCTCAGTCAATATTCCTAAAGACATATACCTTTCAGAGTCCGACCGACCTACTAAAGACAATAGAAACACTGTCCGTGTCAATCAGCTTAGGAAAAAAGATGGTACTCTAATA
>JBHICB010000071.1:0-6452 GCA_046759365.1 Hydrothermarchaeales archaeon (SeqCode) | reverse complement strand
CCATGACACCTTTTTTTCCCATAGACTGAAATTAATGCCCGCTGATTTTCGAAGCCTTCTGGATTGCCGTCGAAGCTAACTTGATATTTATATACGCTACGCATTTTAAATACCTCCTTTTCTCTACTTTCTCCCAGTATTATTTAAAACTAATTGCATGATATTTTTATAAGTCTGTTTCTGCTTTAACCTCCCTGTTTTTTATACCAATATATGTAAATTTTAGCTTTAGAAAACCACGTTTTACCGTACCTATTTACATCACTCAGCAGGTTTTCTTTAGAAGAATTAAACCCCTCCGGCGGATACTTCCTAAGCCTTAATAATGCAGATGAAGCAGTAGTTCTATCCAATGCCATACAGATTTCCTTTGCAGTAAATATCTGCCCTTCGTTTTCTATTAAGAATTGGAATATCTCGCCTTGTCCCATATTATTTCACTAAATCTTCTATTTCAGAGATTCCGCAAACATATTTAGATGCGTCTTTTAGCTCAGAAATCATATATTAAAGTTGGCTTTGCGTTGGTTGAAAAATAAAATTATTCTGAACAACTCGGTTACTTATTCCAATACATCACTCATATCTTAGCGCTTCTATCGGATCCATCTTCGCGGCTTTATAGGCAGGGTAGACACCGGATACCGAGCCGACAATAAGCGAAAACAACAAAGCGGCAACAACAAGCTCTCTGGATATCTGCGTATGAAACATGCTTCCGATGAACTCCTTACCTATAACCTCAATAACTTTGGCTACCCCGACACCAAAGACAATGCCAATAGCCCCACCCAAAAAGCCCACAAGTCCAGACTCGACCAAAAAAAGCCCGAGAACAGTCCTGTTACTTGCTCCAGTTGCCTTCATCACACCTATCTCCCGTGTCCTCTCCATAACACTCATGAGCATGGTGTTCATGATGATAATACCACCTATAAAAAGGGATATAGAGGCAATCCCGGCCAAAACAAATGTGACGATGTTAAGGATTGTGAAAACCTGCTCCGCCATGTCCTCAGGAGTCATAATTTCGAAGTCTTTCCCACCGCGAAGTTTTTTGAGTTTTTCCTCAATCTTTCTAGTGACCTCCGGAACAACTCCCTGGTCATCGGCTATCGCTATAATATAATTTATGTCTTTGGTATCGAAGAGCTCCTGCGAGGCCTTGAGGGTCATGTAGATCTGTTCGTCGTCTGATTTGCTCCCCATCTCGTCAATAACACCGACAACCTTGAACTTTTTATCGTTTATTTTCAAAGTATCGCCGGTGTGGATCTCCCTGTCGAAAATATCCTTTGCCACCAGGTAGCCGATATTAATACCGTTATAATCTTTATCCTGCAGCAATCTTCCCTCTTTCATACTAAAGAAGTCTGAATATATGTCCCAGACATTGGCTTCCCCGCCAAAGGTGGCAAGTATCTTTTTCTCATTTTTATATTCCACTGTGGCGGCAACATAGTACATTGAAGAGGTCTCTTTAACTCCGGGGATCTTATCTATCTCCCTTACATCGTTTCTACCAAACGGAACGGTTTCTTGAGGAGGACCCATCATGCCCCCACCAAAGGCCCCTGCAGGGATGATCGTAATCTGAGTGGTCTGCATCTTCTCCAGATTTTCATTCATAGTGGCCTTTAGACCCTCACCAATTGAGATCATGGCTATAATAACAGCTATACCGATTACAATACCCATAAGGGTTAGCACGGTTCTGCTCTTCTGCTGATAAAGGGTCTTAATCGGGAGTTCCACAAATTCTAACATGGTCTATGACCTCAATGCCTCCACAGGATCTAGTTGAACCGCTTTATAGGCCGGATATATACCAGAGAGAACACCGACAATAAGGGAGAAAGATAGGGCAAGAACGACCATCTGCCAGGTGACAACTGTAGTGAGTGTACCAGGACCCAAGAATTGCGCGGCAACGACGTTGATAAGCTTGGAGATTAAATAACCAAGTAATATGCCTATAGAGCCGCCTATGATGCCGATTATCCCGGCCTCGATGATGAAGATCTTCATGACCTGGGTGTTAGAGGCACCCGTGGCCTTCAAAATGCCGATCTCCCGCGTCCTCTCAAGAACGTTCATGATCATGGTATTGGCAATGCCAACCCCGCCGACAATAAGGGAGACAGCCGCTATGCCACCGAAGACTACCTGAACAACCTTATATGCAGACTGAATGTTCTCGATGAGTTGCTGCGATGACATCACCACAAACTCGTCCTCATCATGATTCTTCTTTAAGCGTTCAGTTATTCTCAGGACCACTGTTTTGACATCAGCTCCATCATTAGTCTTCGCCACCATAGCAGAGATGCTTTTATCTTTGCCCATGACCTCCCTCATGGTATCTAAGTCTCCAAATATCTTCGTGTCATGTTCGCGATTGGCCGACTTCATAAAAATGCCCACGACGGTGAATTTTTTGTCTTGGATCTTTATGGTATTACCAAGATGAACAGGATGATCATAATAATCATCATGCAGTTTATTGCCAATAACTATATTAGTCCTGTCGCCGCTCTGAAGCCATCTACCCTGAAGGATCCTCAGCCCACCGGCATCTGAGAAGGTCCTCGCAGCCTTTTTTGGGTTTAATCCCCAGATCGTGACTATTTTCTCCTCGCCTCTAAATTCGCTACCAGTAGCAACACTATACATGGGCGAGACAAAAGCTACACCTGGAACCTTTTCTACTGCTCTGGCATCGTCATCTGTCAGTCCTTTAGTAGAGATCATGCCTCCTTGCATACTCTGGGCACTAATAATTATCTTGTTGGTTCCGAAGGTCTCGAACGCCTCTTGAATGGAAGCCTGCATGCCAGCGCCGATGGATACCAGGGAGATAACGGCAGTTATCCCGATTATAACGCCCATAAGCGTCAACAACGACCTTGCCTTGTTGTAGGATAGGTTTTTTAAGGTAAGCTCGATATATTGCAGCATTTTTCACACCATTCTATACTCAAAATATTAATGATATCAAATGGGAGCCTAGATCTCGAAGGGCTCAGCCTTCTCCCAATAGTATTCGAAGACCTCCTTGCACCACTTCTTAAATTTAGGGTTATAGCCAAAAATAATTACATCGTGATCGATCTTCCCACTTTTATCCGGAAGTCCCACATCAACGAAACTATCGTTGGCGTTTATGTTTATCTTGACCTCATCTAATACCCTGACTTTTACCCCTTTCCTGACCTTTTCGCTTAAAGTGGGTTGAATTGTCTTGATCAATTCTTTTGGGAATATTACCTTGACTTCCACGCCCGCATCCAATTTTTTTTCAACTTTGGGCAGATAATACCTAGGGAAATCATCCGACATATACCAAAAGTATTTTTTCACGTCTTTGAAAAGTTCATCTGCTGTGTGTAGGGTTTCATATATCCCAGTGACGATCTTTCCTCCAGCAAGGGCGTCCATTTGTTTTGCAAGATGCGGTGGAACAGGCGATGTGTCATGGTTTGTAAAGTACTGAGATTCCGGCGTAACGAACTCTAGATCTCTTGTGAGCACCTTACCGTCCTTGATCTGGATAACTCTTTTTGCCTTCCTGGCGAAATCTGGATCATGGGTAACCAATATTATGGTCTTACCCTCTTCATTTAGCTTTATTAGGACCTGCATGATCTCATCGCCGGATGCAGAGTCAAGATTACCGGTCGGTTCATCTGCAAGGAGTATTTCTGGTTCATTTGCCAACGCCCGGGCTATTGCGACCCTCTGCATCTGCCCCCCAGAGAGCTCTGACGGTTTGTGATGCATCCTATCCCCTAAGCCCACCGTTTTTAACAACTCGGCGGCCCTTTTGACCCTTTCGGCCTTGGAAAGCCCCGCAAACCACATAGGCAGTTCGACATTCTCAAGGGCAGTAAGCCTAGGTATAAGGTTGAATTGCTGGAAGACAAATCCGATCTTCTTTCTCCTGATGGTGGCCAGGGCGTCGCTGTTCATCTTTGAGACGTCATTTCCATCGATGAAGACCTTGCCGCTAGTTGGCCTGTCAAGGGCACCAATAAGATTCATGATGGTGCTCTTGCCGCTTCCTGAGGGACCTATTATGGAGACATACTCGCCTTTTTTTATGTCAATGTCAATGCTTCGAAGAGCAGGGACTTCTATATTCCCCATCTTATAGATCTTCTCGACGCCTTCAAGCTTTACGATGCTCACCGGTTATCCTCCCATAAAAAAAATAAAGAGAGAGGAGGTCATTCGATCTTCACTCTTCTCTTCTTCCAGACATAAAAGCCTACAGCGCCGACAACAACCAACAATATGGCGATCTTTGCTTTGTTATTCTTAGGGGCTTCATCAATAAACAACGTGAACGCCATGTTATCTGTGTATTCAACCCCCTTTTCGTCGGAGTATCTCACTTTCATGTTGACATCGTAGGAACCCGGGCTTCCCTTATCAGAGAGCCTTAAGTCTAATATACCAGAGGACACGTCATCCTGCTCAATCTCACCGACGAAAGAAGAGCGCTCACCGATAAACTCCTCAGGCAGATTGACATCGATCTTAACAGACTTGGCGTCCTGCGTGCCCGTGTTCTCCAGTTGAATAGATAGTGTGAACTTGGTGCCTGGAGCAACTGTCGTGGGCGACGTGCTAAGCCCTGCAATACTTAAGGCGATGTCACCTCTTTTGTGGACAAAGAGGTCAAAATTCTTCTCCAGGGAATAGGGGGCGCCGTTTTCGTCTTTGTAGTCGATCTTCATCACGACGTTATGTGCCTCTCCTGTGGCTGTTTCTTTAGACGTCTTTAGATCGAAGGAGGCTGCGGCTGATTTATCTGCCTCTATGGTTCCAAGAAACGCCGTAGATTCACCAGAAAAACCTCCAGGCAAGACGAGATTGACTTCAGCCGATTTTGCGTCTTGATCACCGGAATTCTCCAAAGTTACGGAGATGGAAAAATCTGTATCAGCAAGTATCCTTGTAGGTGAAGAGTTGACACCCGCGACATCAAGCTTGATATTTCCTCTTTCAAGGACGAATACCTCAAAAGTCTTCTCTTCCTCATGATCTATCCCGCCTTCATCATCATAACGTGTTTTGACAGTTAACGTATAGACTTCACCTTCTTTGGCATCCTTGGAAGCCCTTAGATCAAAGGAAGTGGTAGATGAGCTATCCTTTGCAAGGGTGCCCAAAAAGGCAGTTGTTTCACCAGAAAATTCAGCTGGCAACCCAAGGTCAACCTGCACCGCCTTTGCGTCTTGGTCACCGGTGTTTTCCAAGGTCAAAGAGAGACTGAAGTCGGAGTCAGGATATATCTTGGTAGGCGAAGTAGTTATTCCACCAATTTGGATTTTGATATCGCCTCTTTTATCAACAAAGAGGTCAAAGCTCCTCTTTAATGTCTGCGCAACACCCTTCTCGTCGATATAATCAATATCAACAGGTATGTTATATGTCTTGGACTCTGCATTCTTTAGGCATTTTAGATTAAAAGAGGCAGTAGCAGTGCCGCTGCTTGAGATGGTGCCCAATGAAGCAGTATTCTCTCCTTTAAATTCAGCTGGCAACCCCAATGAGATTTTAACAGATTTTGCCTTATCGCCGCCAGTGTTCCCGATGCCCAATGATAAGTTGAAGTCGGAGTCAGGATAAACCTTTGAAAGGATCGTGCTTACACTTGATACCCTTAGATCGGCGTTTCCAACCACTTCAACACCGAAATATAATGTGCTAGATTTCTCTGCACCACCCTCTGTTACCCAGACAACAGTTAAAGGAGAGTAATAAACCCCAGACGATGCATCATCATCTATCTTAATCCTATATTGTAGAGCAGCAGAGCTTCCGCCTTTTACTTCCGCAACGGATCCCCCTGCAGCGACAAGTGATCCGGCAAAACTTTTTGTCTCCCCGATAAACTTTATAGGTCCTGTAATGCTGCTTACAACGATCTCTCCGGTAACTTGGGACGCAACACCACTACCATCGTTGACGATAGTAACAGTAATCAAACTTTCCTGCGAGGGCTGAAACGTTCTCGGGTTAACATCTGTGATATAAAATCTGCTGTTCTCATCTGCACTAACCGTTGCCAAACATAGGCTTAATGCGAGTATTAGCAATATTAAATTTTTAATCTTAGTCATAATGTCACGCTCCAATTATTTTAAAGAATTTTCTAAAGGAATATTTTTCAGTTTTGTAAGAAACATTTTTGCAGTCTTGTAGGAATTTTTCAGATATTCCAACTTTACAAGATCTTTTTCTATCTCTTTTTTTGTCTTCTCATCCTCAGTTTTTTCCAGCAATTTTTTGTAGTTTTCCTCCGTTCTATCTATGTTATTTTGCATGGGTATTATCTCTAAATTTAAAGTAGATTCCATGTAGTTTTGGATGTTTTTGGAAATGTCTCTTTCTGCTTCAAACAACACCTTTCTGGCAAAACTAAAGGATCTCTACGGGAAGGATAA
>JBHICB010000070.1:0-6476 GCA_046759365.1 Hydrothermarchaeales archaeon (SeqCode) | reverse complement strand
GGCAACTGGTATGTCTTGGTAAGAGACCCCAGGGCGTTTATCATATTACCAAGCCCTGAGCTTTGGATCAGCATCAAAGGTCTTGCCCCGGCAAGATGGGCACCTGCACAGATCCCTACGCCCTCCTCCTCTCGTGTCAGAGGCACATGCCTGAAATGCCTTGGGATCAGATTATACAATTGCTTTGCTTTATCACATGGCAAGGTAGCAGCAAGGTCAACACCTCCCTTTTTCAGGATCTGGACAACCTCTTCTTCAGGGTTCATGACAAAAGCCCCTCTAACTCCTTTGTGGAGACATTTTTACTTACCTCTATGTCCACATCTAACTCCTCAGGGGTATGGTCTTCATTCAACCTCTTTTTCCCGCCACCGGTTATGTTTAACAGGATGTAATCTTTTGGATCTATTTTTTTCTCATCAACGGCTTGGATCAAGGAAGCAACAGCAACAGCTGCTGCAGGGAGGATATCAATACCTTCAAGAGATTCAAAAAGCTTGGATGCTTTGACCGCGTCATCTTTGCTAATTCCATATGTCTCTCCATTTGTGGATAGAAGGGCATCATAGACGCCCCCTATTTCACTGTAAGGAGGGTATCTATTGGAGAGTACAATAGCATAAATTATCTCAAGGATATTATTAACGGTCGGCATGTCAATCTCAGGAATAAATTGTCTCCGGCTCTCTTTCCATGCTTTTACCATGGGCATAAAATTAAGATTTTGAGAGAGTTGAAGTTTTGGCAAAGATTTGTTAAATCTCCCATCATCCTTTAACCTCAATGCCGCCTCCCAAGCCGCTATAGCCCCAGTACCGCTACCGATTGCCTGGAAGTAATGATCAGGCAATCTCTTCATTTCTTGAACAGCATCAAGAAGAACAGTGGCCAGGCCATCCCTTCTAGCTATATTTTTAGCTCCACCCTCACAAGCATAGCCTGTTATTGGTGGTATCATCCTACCAATAGATATGGCGTCAGAATAATCACCATCCCCTATTACTATGGTCTTCACAAGGGAGGTATCTATCTTTGGGACTCGAAGGTCGCAGATACATTTTTTTGGGACAATCAAGATAAGTGGAAGTCTTTCCTTTGTGGCCATATACGCAAAAGCGTTGGCGGTATTCCCTGCCGAAGCGACTACAATTCCTTTTACTTTGCTTTCTTTGGCATATTGGACAGTTACAGCTCCTTCATACTCCTTGAAAGTGCATGTTCTAACATCAGCCTCCCTTTCAGGCCAGTACCCATTAAAGGAGATATAAAGGTTTTCTAGGCCGAGTTCTTGAGCCAATGCTTCGCTCTTGTATGTAATGGGCTTGCCATCATAGTCATTTACTTCCTCTACTGGTAACCAATCGTAGTATCTCCACAATCCCGGATAATCCCTTATCTTTAGCCTCTTTTTGGAGTAGACGCTCCTTACAAGGGCATTGTGATCTGGACATGAGAAATTGAACTTTTTTTCAACGTCCAACTTGGAATTGCACTCCACACATTCAAGATGATATTTTTGACTCAATTTAACTAACCCTTTTCTTTTTTTAACTGCTCTACAAAATCTGGAAAAAGCTTGTTTAAAGGGTGGTCTTTGGATTCAGGCAGGTTTAGACTCTCATCGTAAACCAGAGTAGATAGTATTGCATTCGATGTAGCCAAAGCGGGAAAGATCCAGCCAGCATTCTCTATGGGCCCATACAGGAGCCAATCGTTCCATAACAGGGGGGCAACAGCATGGGCAGCCGAATCAACGCCTGAAAATCCTATTTTACCCCATGTCGGAAGGACGGACTTTCTCCACATATCGGTGCCGTTGGAGGGAGCACAGCCTGTAGGATATCCATATCTTTTTTTAATCTCTAAGTTGCCTAAAAAAGAGAAAGCAGAGGCAGGGATGCTTAAAACGGAGGTATCAATGAGGAAATTCTTAAAGCCTGCAGCCTTTGCGTTGGGTAGCAGTATTTTTTCCAATAGATCAATCCTGCCCTGAACTGTCTTGTCAGCAGCATTAAACGCAACCAATATTGCATTTTTTAACCCCAATTTCTTTAATTCATTGACTTCTTTTTCCATATCCTCGCTCCAAGGCGCGATAGAGCTGTAAATGGTCCTGTCGATCAAACCAGCCTCTTTGATATATCTTGCAGCAGCGAGCTTGGGCTTGACCTTCCATATATCTATGGAGAAAGGCATCTCAGTAACGCTTGTGACAAAGTCGATATACGTGCGAATTTCTTCAGGGAAATTGGCAACCAAGTCAAGCATTCCTGGAATCCCAGTTTGGTCTGACAGCGTCTCCTGTTTATTAATGAGCTCTTCAGCCCTCTTCTTGTCGAATTTGCCTTCTTTCCTTTTCTCTATGATCTTGTGACCGTTGTAAAACATGGTGCCGGATAAAACAGTAGGGTTCTCGCCAGGCTGGCCGCCTATCTTCACTCCTCCAATATCATAAATGATCTGTTCTGTGTCAAATCTAAACATGAAATCACCTCGGAATCTTATCCAAGATCTCCTTTATATGCGGGAATTCGTCCTTCATGTGTGGTAAGTGCATAGCCCTCATAAACTCCATCTGAAAATCCGGGTCAACTGTAAGCTCAATATACTTGATCTTCCTTGCCAACCTATCTGCTTCTTCCCTTTTTCTTCTATTAAGGAGTGCTATCCTGGCCCCATCTCCTGCAGCATTCCCCACAGCCTTGACCTTTTTCAAATCGCAATCCGGAAACATCCCTATCGTCATGGCAGATTCTCTATCTATGTAGCTACCAAATACACCTGCTAGGATTACTCTATCCACCTCGGTGACTCCATATCTTTTCATAAGTGTTTTACACCCTGTGTAGAGAGCACCCTTACCTAGCTGCATGGCCCTCACGTCACCGAGGGTGACGGTGATATCTCTTCCTATAGACGTCTCGTCCTTCCAAGCCAGGACAAATTCCATCTGGTCTTTATCGTCCTTTCTTAAGCGGGGAGCTTTTATCTCTGTGTTGAAATTCCCATTCTTCTTTATAATTCCAGTTTTGAACATCTCAGCTATTGCTTCTATTATCCCTGAACCACAGATGCCCCTGGCATTCAAATCTTCGTTGTTATACGCGGTGTGCCAGTCCTCTTTCCCGATGACCTTGAATTTTACTTCATACGACTTTGGGTCTATCCTCACCCTCTCTATAGCTCCGGGGGCAGCACGCATTCCATGTTTTATCTGCGCCCCCTCAAATGCAGGCCCTGTCGCACAAGAAGTGGAGAGCAGTTTCTTTTTGTTGCCCAGAACTATCTCGCCATTGGTCCCTATATCTATAACCAGGGAGACCTCATCGGACTTTTCAGGCTCAACAGCCACTATGACGCCCATGTTGTCCGCCCCTACGAATCCGGCCTCAATGGGCAATACGTGGCAGTTGGCCCCTTTGGATGCATTAAGGCCCAGGTCTCTTGCCTTGACATCAATTGAATGGTGCAGTGTTGGAGGGAATGGGGAAAGCCCCACAAACTCTGGATTGAACTTCAAAAATATATGGTGCATACACGTATTTCCCACGACGACGAGTTCTAATATATCCTCGGGTGTTATTCCCGCCTTTTTCGTGACGTTTTTGATGATCTTGTTTAAGCCTTTTATTATCGCTTTGTTCATCTTTTTCAAGCCGTCATCATGGGTCATGGCATATGTTATCCGAGCCATCACATCCTCGCCAAAGCTTACCTGTGGGTTCATCATTGAGTCGACTGCCACCACCTCCCCGTTCCTAAGATCTGTGAGATAGCCCACAACGGTAGTGGTACCGATATCTATGGCAATGCCATATTTTTCATCCTTTAAGCCAGGCTCTGCCCGGATGATCTCCCTGCCCTGCCATACCGAGACCGTCACCTTCCAGTCCTCCTTCCTCATGACACCTGGGAGAGTTGTTAGGACCTTATAATCTATTGAGAGGTTTTTCAGTTTGTGGGTTCTTTTTAACTCCCCCAATAATCTTTCAAGATCACCCTCTGAATCGTCCAAGGTGGCCTTATCCATCTCAACATAATACTTCTTTATGGTCGGGTCGATCTCGATTTGTATGTCGGTTGCAGCCTTTCTTACAACCTGGCCACCTCCTCTACTTTCTTCCGGAACAAACACCAAGACCTCCCCGTGTAACTCTGCTGTGCATGAAAGCCTATAATTCGATTTGATCTCCTTAGGCTTTAGTTTATTCATCTCTTCCTCTGTGAGATTGCTTAAATTCTCCATCTTTGAATCAATGCCAAATTTCTCGAAGAACCCCTCCTGGATCTGGACCTTGCATTTACCGCAGGTCTTCTTTCCTCCGCATATTGACTCTATCTCTACGCCGAGTTCTTGAGAGGCCTGTTGGAGGGTCTTTCCTTCCTCAACATCCCCCCTCCTACCAGAGGGCTGGAATATCACCTTGTACTTCATTTAGCCCCCTTGCTCTTCCTTCATCTTTCTGATTGATGAGACCATTTTTATGGCCTCGCTCAATGCGTTTGTAGCATCCTTTGCAGTACTGTCAGCGCCGTATTGATCTGCTATCTGTTTGGTTACTGGTGCACCTCCAACCATGATCTTTACGTTGGGGTTCTTTTCCCTGATCTTTTCAATGACCTTCTTCATCCCAACCATGGTGGTGGTCATCATGGCAGAAAGGCATATTAGATCGGAATCGGTCTTCAGCTGTTCCTCGACGAACTTATCGAGGGGCACGTCTTTGCCGAGGTCGTGAACTTTAAAACCTGCTATGTCAAACATCATCCTTACGATATTTTTGCCTATATCGTGGACATCTCCTTCTACCGTTCCGATTATGACCTCACCTTTAACTCTATCCTTATCTTCAAGAGAGACATGGGGCCTAAGGATGTTAAGACCAACATAGAGGGCATCAGCACACATGAGCACCTCAGGGACGAAATACTCATTCTTCTCGAAGAGTTGGCCCACCGCTTCCATGCCCACAGCCAGCCCATTTAGGATGGCATCATATGGGTCGAGACCTTTTTCTAATACTTCATTTGAAAGTCTCTTGACCTCGTCTTCATCGAATTCAACTACTGCCTTATTTAATCCCTCCAAGATTCTTTTTCTATCCTCATCACTGGCCATGGATTAACCTCCTTTTATGTGACTGTTCCATACTTCTTTGTCGCATCTACAAGGGTCCTCATATTTTCTACCGGAACATCTGGCCAGATGTCGCAACCCGGCCAAATTGCACTTACACCTTCTTCAATGACGGTTTTTACTGATTTCTTTATCTCAGTTGGCGTCCCCTTAACTATCACGTTATAGGGATCGATATTGCCGAATATGAGGGCATCCTCCCCCAGCTTCTCCCTTGTAGCCTTTATGTCGTTCTTCTGCTCGACGCTTATTGCAGTAGGGCCACACTCATACATCATTTCAACTATTGGGTTCGTGTTCCCACAGATGTGAAGGACGATGGGCTTTTCTATGCCTTTTATCGCCCTTTTAAGGTGTGGCTGGACTAGGGATTTGAACATCCGAGGGCTTATTACATCTGCCGGAGCCCCCATCTCGCGTATCGTTATATAATCGGATCCTGCGTCCTTGAAAGCCTTTGCTATTGTGACTATAACCTTTTCTAAGGAATCAAGGAATGCATTGACCTCATCAGGCCTTTTATAGGAATTTTTCAAAAGGTCATTTAGGTCTAAAATCTGACCTGCCAGTGTAAAGGGTCCAAGGACATAACTGCCTACGGCAACCTCTCCCACATCTTCTTTCAGCAGTTCTATCGCCTTCTTTACCAGCGGCACTCTCCCTTTTTCAACCAAGTCTTCAGGCAATTCAATAGGCGTTTCAAAGCTTGCTATCTTCGTCTTTACTGTGGGATAAATGATGGGGGCCTCACTATCCTTGTAGAAATTCATCTCGCAACCTAGGGCTTCTGCCTCGATTCCTAGGTCAAAAGGTACTACAGCAGATTCGAAGCCGTATAATTTGAACGTGGTGGAAGCGATGCCTGCCATCTTAACGGCATCCTGATGGGCGTCTGCAAACCGCACATCCTGTTTCTTCATCCCTTCCACTGTGACGTTGCCCATACCACTAAAACACGGGATACGATCGATTTTCTCATTGTCGAACAATTTTAATACTCGTTCTCGTGACGTGAACTCCTCTTTCATGTAAACCCCTTTCCAAATAATTAAAAATCACTAATCATTTGAAAATTGTATTATAAATCTTTACTTGTAAAGCAAGTGTATTGATAAATTGAAGATCTCAAGACCCAAATGTTCATAGAATCCTCAAATACTCAATCACGTTCTGGATCTCGTCCTCGCTCAATGCACCTTCAAATGCCGGCATACCGGTCGCCTCTGAACCATCATTTATTATGTCTTTAAGTTCCGTGTCTGACTTTCCTTTGGTGGCACCCAGATCTTTGGGTGGCTCAGGAAGGTTGGACGCCATTGATCCATCCCCCTTGCCTTCG
>JBHICB010000069.1:0-6510 GCA_046759365.1 Hydrothermarchaeales archaeon (SeqCode) | reverse complement strand
ATCCCAAGTATGATGGAAAACCCGTGATACCTACCAAAAGGAGTATGGAAGAGCTCGAAGAAGAAGGTTTGGACATCGACAATGTCGTTGAAATACTCGAAAAAGGCTTCGATTGTTCTAGATCAAAAAGAAGAATAAGCATTGAAGAGAAGTGTGTGCAGAAAAAAAGTACGATAATCAAAGTAGTTGTGGAATATGTCGGGGATTACTGGAAATTGATACATGTAGGGAGCTTCAAAAGGAGATTTAAATGATAGAAGAATTGGAATGTAGCTGTGGCGGTACAGCTAAGAGAGTGGATGACCTAGAGTATAAAGGATTTAGGCTTGACGGATGGAGATGTGAAAAGTGCGGCGAAGAGTTAGTAGACCCCCGTCAAGCAAACCTTTACCTTAAATACATCAAGCTCAAGAAAGAGGGAAAGTTGAAAGTAAAGATCAGAAAAATAGGCAATAGCTTCGCGATCTCTATACCTGTAGTGCTGAGAGAACTTCTTGGACTGAAGGAAGGCAAAGAGCTGAACTTAGAGTTGACAAAGGATGGGGTAATTGCAAAAATTTCATAAGTTGATTGTCTTAAAAAAATCATTACTTGTCCTTTACTTGGCGCCTTTGTAACCGGTGCCCTTTCCTCTAAATACATTAAGACATTATTATCAATACATGCAAGGGATTTTCAATAATTTAATGGATCCGTTTTCATGAACTCCCTTAATACAGTTGTTGCGTAACTTCCAGTTGTAAGATCAAAGCCGAGAGTGCATTTTAATTTGTCATCGTTTAACTCGTCATCTTCGATCTTAAAATTTATCTTTGTTTTCATGCTCGCCTCTCTTAAAAGGCCTTTTAGGGTCAATTCGGGCATTGATGGGATCTTGAAATCCTTGAATGTAACGTCCTCTTCCTTAAGGACTGATCTCTCGATCTCTCCTTGCTCGCCTTTACTAAATTCACTATCATAGCCGAATAAGGGTATCTGTTTGCTTATAAGGGGAAAGTCTTTTTCGATCATGCCGCTTAGAATCCTGTTGAAGAGATAGCTCTGGTAGGCATGGACCAGCATCCATCTCAGTTTCTTTGGGAGTTTTCTCAAGGCCCCTGCATAGTCATTTGGGTACTGAAAGAGGTGCTGGATGATGGTGCGTTCATAATTGAGTCTTTTAGGAAAGGTGTTCAACGCCTCTTTGTAATCTCCTGTTTCTTCCAAGCTCTTTCTCGCTTTGAAGGCATCTTCTCTTTCATTTTCAAATGGATTGCAGATATATGCCTTTACAGCCCTATCGATGTTTCCGTTTATGATTTCCCTTCCTACCTGATGTGTATTCGGCCTTATTACACCGAAGCGCTGATAGCCGAAGTAGTTTGGAATGCCTTTTTTATCAAGCTGTTCATTGGTCTCAGGGATGAGGTCCAAAGTCCCGTTCCCTTCGTCTATATCTCTTAATACTACCCTAAATTTATTCCCGATCGCGTCGCCGAGATTTACCCTCTTATCTGACTTTTTAAAGTCAGAAAGCGAGATGTCTTTTAGCCTTACTTTTTCGAGATCCTCAGGCGTAACCTTCCAAACCGCCATTCTCTGTCTTGTCACTGCCCTCTTGTCTTTAGTCCCTGCAAACCCAAATCTTTTTCTTGAAACTCGAAGAGCACGGGATAATCTCTTGATAGCTCTCAAAGTGTCCCAGTCCCTCTTTTCCATGATAAAATGAGTGTATTCGCCTTGGGGATTCTCGTCTGTTTGGTTAAAAAGCTCCTCTACGTAAAAATCTTCTATCTGCTGGCGTAGCCTCCCTCCAATACCCCTAGTATCGGTTATAAAATAATCCAGGCCTATGATATTGTCAATCTTGTAATCGCTCTTCATCGACGAAGCTCCGAGATATCAGCTTAGGAGTTTTAATTCTCCTGTTATCTTGTCTACCTTCTCATTGGGCCCCGGCCCTATGCCCAGGGTAGTTGTCGTTCCAGGTTCAAGCTCAGTTAGCCCAGCGTCATTTACAAGATAACAGGGTAGGTTAGAGGCCTTGGCCATCTCATCGAGCTCGAAAATCTCTTCTTCACCTTTGACCTTAACAACAACCTTTTTCTGCCCCTCCTTTGTCCATGCCTCGTACCACTTCTTCTCATTTTTCATCGCCTTTAGAGCACTGCCCAGCGATGCATGAGCAACTTGAGCGCAGGTTTTGCCCACACTCATCTTTAGATCCGTCCTGACAATAATGACTTGTTTATACTCCACCTGAACGTCTCCTGTAAAAGTAGATTCCAAAAAAGATGAGAATTACAAACATAAGCGAGACCAAGATACTTCCCAATCTTATCCCGAAACCCAGCTTATCTAAGAGTAGGCCTAGAAGAGGGACTAAGGCTATGCTCAATCCGAAGCTTAAGGCAAGCCTCTCAATACCATCAATAGTATCCTCGATTCTGACGATCTTTTCACCGTCTTCTAAAGTGTTTGCAAGATCAATTATGAATTTATCTTTTTGGTCAATATCAATATTCAAGCTATCCATTAAAATCAGATTTTCGGAATCTTTTATCAAAGCAAAAGCTTCATCCCCTTCTCCTGTGTCTCTGTCGTAACCTTGATATTCTATTTTGTTATCATCCAGGAAGGATCCAAGGTCCTCTAAATTATCAGACCTCCCAGCGATGGTCACGTTGGATATCCCCTTTCCTTTTAGAATCTTCAAAATCTCTTCATAGACCTCCCTTTTGGTTTTTGGCCAGAGCGCAAGGGTTAGAGCGTAACCTGGAATGAAAAAGACCAACGCAAAGCCCAATATCGCTCTTATGATTTCCAAGATGCTCATAGAGATACCCATGTTTTCAGGCTATATAAAATTCACCAATGGAAAGAAGAACGCTATTATTCCGATGAATATGCAGAACTTTGAGAAGTCAAGCCTCCTTGAGATCTTGAGGAGGTAATCCACGCTTACCAAGCTTACTATAAATGAAGCGGCTATGCCTACAAGAAGGGGCAGGTTTAAGAATAAATTGAAGCTAATGTCGAGGATTATTGCACCGATTATTGCAGGGATTGCCATCAGAAACGACAGAATAAGCGAGGTGGTGTTGTCGAACTTCATCATAAGCAGTGCTGCTATTGTTATGCCTGACCTGCTTATCCCGGGTAAAATAGCAAATCCTTGGGCCAGGCCTACAACTGCCATATCCTTTGTTTCAAGATCCTCTATTTTTCTTGTCCCAAATCCACCTTTCTTAAGGACTAAACCTGTAATTATCAACAATATCCCTATGCCTGCAGTTACTACATCGCCATTTACTAAAGAGAAATAGGCAGACATCGTAAAATAGAGAGGTACTCCGATCAAAGCGGTAAATATGGTAGTGACTACCAAAAAGACCCCTATTTTTCTCGACTCCTCTGTCTCCTCTACTGGTTTTGTAACCCCACGGATAACTCCCCCCAGCTCTTTTCGAAAGTAGTACAAAACCGCAAGAAGGCTTCCCAGATGTAAAAAGATGGCAATCGAAAAAGCCTCTCCAGGCTTTAAACCCAAGAACTGGATTAGAACAAGCATGCCCTGTCCTGAGCTACTTATGGGTAGCCATTCTGCAATTCCCTGTAGGGTTCCAATTAAAAGACCTTCGATCAGATTCATTTTTTATCAATTAATTTGGCAGGTATATAAATCGAATTGGTTATGTCTTTTTTTAGATATGGCGCAAACTTTTTTATCTTTCAATCTTGAAACTTCAATTGATTCAGATGAAAGATGACATCGATGAGATAAAGGATGCCCAGATAACTGCAAAGATCCCTAGTAGGGTAAAGACGGAAATGGATGCCCTTGTAAAAAAAGGGATGTTCAACAATCTATCGGAATGTGTGCGGACCGCAATAAACCGCTTCTTAAGGGAGATAAATGACTATTTGGAAGAAGAGAAAAAGAAGCATAAAGAGATATTAGAAATAGAGAAGGAGGCGGATATGGAAGAACTTAAAAAATTTGTAGAGGAGCTGGGAGAACTATACAAGTAGGTGAGGATTTTATCTTAACGGAAGAAGAGTTTTCGTATCAAACCTTCAAACCTGGGCGCATCTGCCCTCCTTTTTTTGGGCTCCCTGACAACGTCTATTGAGATGCCTCCGTGCTGGGATCGCTTCACCCGGATATCAACAAATATGGGCTGTTCTATCGCCTCTCCAACAATCAAACCGACGCCTGGTTGCAATTGCCTGATCTCCTCCTCAAGACCTTGAGTAAATCCCTCTATTGACTGGCTTATTGCCCTCATATCGTTCGGATTTGTCACCTTCAGTATTATCTGAGTGTTGCACTGACTTAAAACATTTTTATCAACCCTTGCCGGTCTCTGCGAAACCACACATAGACCCAAGCCGAACTTCCTGCCTTCGCTGGCAATTGTCCTTATTACCCTTGAAGATAATGCCTTCCCAAGGCCTCTCTCTGGGCAGAAGTTGTGCGCCTCCTCTAACAGGACTAAAAGCGGGGGCACATCACCTCTCTTTCTTGCCTCGAAGAGGTCATTCATCAGTCTTGATACTATAAGCTCCTGAATGTCTGGCTGCACCCCCCTTAGATTTATAATTGCAACCATCCCTTTTTTTACCAAATCCTTTGGTGTTGTGGACTTTCCCTCGAAAATCTTGGTCTCCTTTACCATCTCCAAACTTGTTATAAGATTCCATTTTGCCTTGCCCTCGTGCTCTTTTATGACATTTATCAGATCATCTATACCATACTTCCCGAACCCCTTTACAGTCTTTATAGTTTCGAAGAGTATTCCCTTCTGGGAGTCAGTCACCTTTGTTGGCAACATATCGATGAAGTCCCTCGTCTTTAGAAGGGTAAAATCCAAAGCGAACTTTTTGTCCGCCGCCGGATTTACTGTCAGGTAAGGTGTGTACTCAACGATGTCTGTGTAGCCTTTGGGTGAAGTCCCATACTTTTTCATGAGCTCAAGCTCTTTGGGGTTCTGGTTTGGATGTTTGATGGAAGAGTATTCGCCGTGGGGGTCAATTATAACTACAGGGATCCTCTTTTCTAAAAGCTCCTCGATGAGAACACCGACCGTATATGACTTGCCGGCTCCAGTCTTGGCAAGCACAGATACGTGTTTTTGGATCAGTTTGTTCACATTCAAATACACGGGAGTAGCATCATGGCCGTCTAAAACGCCTAAATACAGTCCGTTGCTTTTGGTTGTAAGACCCAGGGATCTCCTGATAAGAGCACTGTCTGCGGCATGGACTTTACTTCCAGGTTTAAACGGTATCTTAGGTACCTTTAGCATGCCTTTTTCATCCTTATAGCCTATGACTCGGGCATTAGCGATTATCCTCTCACTGTCCTCAATCTCCTTTCCATTAAGGGGTGTTTTAAGTGAATTTAGCGTATACAGCTCGTTGTAGCGAGTTTCCGCGTCAACCTGGGCGAGCACCCAACCATAACTCTCATGTTTTACCTTTACATATGCCCCTTTCTGGAGATTGGATTCCTCCGAAACAACAAAGTTGAAGTCTCCATATCCTACCTCTCCAAAGATTATACCGACCACATTAGCCATGGCTCTTACCTAATTTTTTTTAAAATCTTTATAGTTGCATGGCTAATAAAGCTTTTCAATAGAAATCGGACATTGAAGGTTTTAGGACAAAATTTTGTCACTCTCTTTTTCACAAATCCTTACAATGCCAAACTTTACAAACCAGTTGCTGAATCTAAGGGTTATGAAGTTCCAAAATTTCACGCTTGACAGGTTCCAAGAAGAATCAATATCGTCTGTTGAAAAGAATAATTCAGTCATTGTCTCTGCTCCGACAGGCTCTGGAAAGACATTGATCGCAGACTACATCATCGATAAGGACCTAAAAGAGGGCAAGCGTGTAATTTACACAGCGCCAATAAAAGCACTTTCAAACCAGAAGTTCAAGGACTTCACAAAGCAATACGGCGAAGATAAGATTGGCCTTATTACAGGGGATGTGGTGATCAACTCTACAGCACAAGTGCTGATAATGACTGCAGAAGTTTACAGGAATATGGCAATCGTTGAAGATCCGCTACTGGATTCTGTCTCTTATTGCATCATGGATGAGGTCCATTACATAAGCGATGAAGAGAGGGGATATATATGGGAAGAATCGATAATTTTCAGCCCTGAACACATCAGGTTTCTCTTTCTTTCCGCGACAATTCCCAACTCAAAGGAGTTCGCAAGATGGGTTGAAACAACAAAGCATCACAAAGTAGATGTAGTAAAGCACCATGTAAGGCCAGTGCCGCTGGAAAGAAAGTTCTACGATTCAGACCTTGGAATAACGACCCTTGAAAAGATAAGAGCGAAAAAAGAGCTTGACAGATACACCACAGGTTTCAAACCATCAAAAGGAGGAAGAGGTAGGCGGGCAAAAGTTCCGCCACCAGATTTTAGATGGCTGATTAAAGACCTTAAAAAGGCCCAGAAACTTCCATGCATCTATTTCGTATTCTCAAGAGCCAAGACACAGGACTAT
>JBHICB010000068.1:0-6525 GCA_046759365.1 Hydrothermarchaeales archaeon (SeqCode) | reverse complement strand
GCTAGACTAAGGCACGTCCATGCCCCCACCTTTTAGGTGGGGGTCGTTGACTCATTTTTGCTCCTAAGAACTTTCATATGGACAAAGTCCATCTTGCTGGTCCATTCATCAAAATGATCATTGAGGAGTTCTATGAATAATATTGTACTATCCTCACAGCATGAAAAAGTAGACCATCCAACACGCATCTTTTTCTTAGTCATTAACTTTTTATTTTTTATTGTGGTCTATATAATATTTATCTCAACTTGACTTTGTGATATGGATCTGAAAGTGGACAATATTCCGAAATTTCTAGTGAAATACAGGACGAAGGATTGCTTTATCGAATAAGAAATGCTCCGATAACAACTCTGAATTTTGTAAAGCTTGCAGAGGGGTTTTACAACGGCTTGACTATTTTTTCACGATTGCTTTTGACTCCTTCTTGTTAGTGTATACATGTGCACCTTCTTCATCCTAGCGAGTCTTAAAACCTGCTCTAAATCTTCCTTTTCCAAAGGTTTGGCATCTATGTAACCATTGTCAACAGCCTCATGGAATATTGTTGAGCCTAAGGTCGTTCTTGTCAAAACAGTTGTATGACCTTCTGGCGATCCGACGCTGCCAAAGGAGATATCCGCTTTTTCAGAGGAGAGATCGGTGCAGAAACTGCAGGAGCTACTCCTTATCTGATCAAGCTCTTTGATCCTGATCTCAATATTATCATTTGAGGTTGTTACTTTGAGCGTACCCCGGCTTATCCCCATCTTTTCAACATCTTTTAGGCCAACGCCTTTTTCCTTCAAGAATCCCTTAAGACCGTCATATTCAAAACTGTCCATGCACATAAGGCCTAGCTTTAAAACACAGGCTCTCATGAAGAGTTGTAAAAGGCCATAGGGTGCGGTATGCATCTTGTAAACAGCCTCTATGTTGCAGGGCGTCCCGACGAAACCGACCGAGCCGTTGCCATCTTCGATTGCTTTTACAAGTTCTCTCATTGTTATGGAATGATTGAAGACTGTGCCAGAGGCTTTTACTATACCCTTTCTTGTGTTTACAAACTTCGGCACTGGTTTCCAAGGATCTTTATCGCTTTTCATAGTAACGACGGCGCCGTCGATAAGGCCTTCCTCCAAGGCAAAGACAAGGGTAGAGGTGACCGCACCCCCATCCTGACCATGGACATCCTCTAAGAGGGTCCTAGCACTGTAGGCCTCGTTATATGGTCCTATAAGGTCGAACTCTTTTGTGATGGTCTTGGGGCACTGATTGTAGCAGACCCCGCATGCTATGCATTTGCCCACAAGTTTCGGTTCACCTTCAACGATCTCCAAAACATTGATCGGACAGCTTGCAACACAAGAGCCGCAGAGGGTGCAGACTCCTGGCTTTATAATCTCAACATAGACTCTGCCGAAGGGGTTCTTCAGGATTTTTTCGTTTTTAAGGAAGTCCTGTATCCGAACCTTGGTCCTCGTTATGGTCTCGAACTTCTTCTTGCAATCAGAGCTACAGAAATAGTAAACCTCGTCCACAAGCTGTGACTTGAATTTGGATTTCTCTTCATCCACATTCCTTTTACAGATGGGGTCAACCGCCATGCTTGTAATTTAAAACAGTCGGATTTATAATACTTTGGTCGACCAAGAATCAGTGCTTCGTAAAGTGGTCATATAAACCTTACTTTCTGCCGTTTTTTTAGGTTTACTCCTAGCACGCCAAACCTTATTATCATTGCAACTAAACTTAATTGTAGATGACCATGGAGATAACTGTAAGACATAAAGACAAGAAAAAAGTCAAAATCGAAGAAGGCTTGTTGATAGAAGATCTTTTGAGAAAACTGAAAATCAATCGGGAAACCGTCTTGGTGGCAAAAAACGGTGGAATATCTTTAGAGGAAGAAGTCCTAAAGGACGGAGACATCATCGATATAATATCAGTTATATCCGGGGGATAAATTGCAAAGCAAAACGGGATGTGACAGGTGCGGAGAAAAGGCGATTTATTCGCGGAGATACAGCGGCCAGAGATTCTGCAAAGACCATTTTAAAGAGTACATTGAGGGAAAGGTTGCAGAAACCTTAAAGGGGAGCAAGTTGGTCAAGAGAGGGAGTATGATGGCTGTTGGTTTGTCTGGGGGAAAGGACAGTATAACTACCCTGCATATCCTTAAAGGTTTAGAAGAAAGTCTTGATTTCAATATTCATGCGATTTCTATTGACGAAGGTATTAAGGGATACAGGGAAGAGGGCTTAAAGGTTGCTGAAAAGCTTTGCTCCCAACTGGGGATACCCCGGCATAAGGCTTCTTTTAAAGACGCTTTTGGAAAAACACTAGATGAGATGAAAAAAATAGGTGACCGGGGTTCATGCACCTATTGCGGGGTATTTAGGAGGAGACTTTTAAACAAAAAGGCCAGGGAGCTCGGGCTTGATCTGCTTGCAACTGGGCATAATCTTGATGACGAAGTTCAGTCGATACTCATGAATTATATAAGAGGAGACATGGAAAGGCTGGCAAGGCTTTCAAGAGGAGTTAAGGACGAACGTCTTGTAAGGAGGATCAAGCCATTAAGGGAGATTCCTGAAAAAGAGATAGCATTATATGCGATTCTTATGGATTTTGAGGTCAGTTTTGACGAATGTCCATATGCCTTGGAGGGGTTTAGAACAAAGATCAGGGATTTTATAAACGATCTTGAGCTTTTCCACCCAGGAATAAAATTTTCTATCCTGCGAGGATATGAAAGGATTATCCCCTCGTTAGATGTGGGGAACACGACTTTAAGGGAGTGCAATTTTTGTGGTGAGCCCACTCCGAAAGAGATATGCAAGGTCTGCTCTTTACTCTCGGATTTGAACCAAAGTTTAAAATAGAACAATTGCGTTAAGACTAATCGGCGGGCTAGGCTGGGGAGTTCGGCGTTCCTTGTAACCTGAAATCGCCGCTATGCAGGAGCTGAAGTCTGAAAAGAGGTGTTCTCGACTTTGAGTCAGCTCAGGATTGGGCATAGAAGCCTCGTCCCATAGGATTGATGGTTATGTGGTCTCTTTCGGAGGAAAGATATCAAACATATTCATCTGCTGAATCCGTCAGGCCCGGAAGGGAGCAGCGGTGGGTAGAACAATCGATGCTTATGGGGTTGCGGGGTGGAGCCTTAGTTCTGGTCCACTGGCTTTTGGAAGAAGCGGCCATTTTTGGATGTGCCCGCTACTTTTTTTTATATTGATAATTCCCCCTTATTCTTTCGTATAGGGTTATGTTATCTTTTTTATTCTTCAAAAAGAGACTAACAGGATTTTAATAAAACAAATCCCGGCGGCCGGATTTGAACCAGCGACAAAGCGGTCTACAGCCGCCCACTCTGACCAGACTGAGTTACACCGGGCAAACTAAGTTTCCGATCCAAAAATATAATGTTTGCGGTCGGGCTAACGGTATCCTCTTCTTCTAGGCCTCGACTCCTCCTTTTGGATCGGAGGGGCAGTAAACAACTTGTATTTCCCCTTCCCCAATTCCTTACCACCTTCAAGTTCTAAAACAATCCGTTTTACAATCATATGTCCGGGGTCATGGATGGCCTTTACTCTATTGGATATATCCTTAAAGCTTTCAAAGGGCTTCTTCTTTCTTTCATCCAATATCTCCCACATGAGCCTGTTCCCTATCCCCGGCAAAAGCTCAATTTGATGATATCTGGTGCTGATGGGTCTGGATTGATTGAAAAAATCGACAAACCTCTTTTCTTCCTTTTCGACAATCTTTTCAACTACATAAGGTAGCTCTGATATTGCGGCAGCTGTCAGGTCATCATATTCTACCCTTCTTTTTACATAATCAATTTTGTCCCTGTCATCCTTACCGATATAAACCCGTTCACCAGGATCAAGTTCCACATCCTTTTTGGGTATTAGTTCCAAAAGAGAAAGGTACTTATCACCCACACCATATGCTACAGGCTCCCTCTTGTAAATGGGCCTTTCATCTTCTGAGTGTCCGGTGGGTAAGTAATCCAAAATGATTGCGTATTCTTCCATCCCCATTTGTCTCAAACCTCAACAGTACTTAGAAACGACACTTAAAATTTCTTTGATCTCATCTTTTGTGAGTGCAAATCTCTCTTTTGCAAATACGGCCTTTATATCGCTCTCGTCTTTTGGAAGTAGGTCAACGACCTTCATGGCATGCCTTGGCTTTATCTTGTCATTGATTTTTAACAATTCCTGGGCCAAATTCTTTGCATCTTTGACTTTGAGTTTGCCAAACTTCCTGACGTGCTCAAGGGTGAGGCGCTGTTCATAGAGCAATTCTTCAACTTCTTTCTCTCTCTTTTTCAGGATACCTCCCACTTCAACTTTTGTAATCGCCGTCTCTTCTATCAATCTCTTTCCTATCATGACTACACCCTCTGCTTTTTGAGATGAACCGGTTTTGAAATGAGGATCTTTTTTGCATTCTTATCATAAACCTCTATTAAGTACGAGCGGCCACGCTTTTCAATAACTTTGCCAGTCTTGCCATGAAATTTTGGATGAGGTTGCCCTTTCTGCACACTCGGCTCAATCTTGATATGCACCCTATCACCGGTCTCGAATTTCTGTACGAGCTTTGTCACTGGAAGGACACCTTTTTCTCTAACCCTTCTCTGGAGCTTTTTCCTCGTCCTGCTTTTAAAACCTCTTGATCTCTCCATGTATACACCCTAATCCACTCTAAACTACCTGAACCTTCACGGAATTCTACCGTATTGTGTAATTTTTGGAAAAATATTAAAATGGATGCATATAACCGTTTCTATCTCATCTGTCTCATTATCTTTGCAAAGGCTCCTTTGTTCAATCTCCCCTTCTTGAAACCCTTCAATGCCTTTTTCATGGTTTTGTAGTAATTCAACAACTCCTTGACTTCCTCGTAACCGCTTCCAGAGCCCCTTGCAATTCTATGGAGACGAGAAGAATCCAAGACCTTTGGGTCCCTCTTTTCTTCATTAGTCATTGAATCCATGATTACAAGATACCTTCCCATCTTCTTCTCCGTCATCTGGGACATATCCTGGGGCAGGGACATGCTAAATCCCGGGATCATCTTCATAACGCTACTTAAAGGACCCATCTTGGTTATCATCTCTATCTGTGAGTATAGGTCATTGAGGGTGAAGTCCCCCTTTAATATGTCCAAGGCTTGCTTTTCGTCAATGGTTTCCTTTGCCTTCTCCATCAGGCTTGCCAGGTCGCCCATCCCCAGAAGACGGGATATGAATCTATCAGAGTCAAAGATGTCGAAGTCATCAACGCTTTCTCCAGTGCTTATAAATCGTATATGGGAAGAAGTCTCTGCTACAGCAGACAAGGCCCCTCCCCCTTTTGCCGATCCGTCCAGCTTGGTTAAGATTACGCCTGTCAATCCTATAGCTTCGTCAAAAGCTTTAGCTTGAGCCCCTGCAGATTGCCCAATATTGGAGTCTATGACCAAGAAGGTCTCTTCGGGATGAAATATCTTCGAGATCATCTTCATCTCTTGGAAAAGCTCGGCCTCTGATTTATGCCTGCCGGCTGTATCGAGTATCGCTATGTCATACTTCTTTGCCTCCTCCAAACCCTCTTTAACTATTGCTAAAGGGTCTTTGCGCTCAGGCTTGCCGTAGAATTTTATGTCTTCTGCCTCTGCCAACTGTGCCAGCTGCTCATATGCTGCAGGCCGATAGGTGTCGGCAGCTATCAAGAAAGGCTTTAAACCTTTTTTAGCATAGAATTTTGCAAGTTTTATCCCATTTGTCGTCTTGCCTGAACCCTGAATGCCTACAAGCATAACCTTTGCTTTATTGGGCAGGGAAAAATCGTGCTTTACACCGAGCATTTTGACAAGTTCTTTATAGACGATACTTAAGATGTGCTGCTTTTTCGATAACCCTGGCTTTGGCTTCTCCTTCAAGGCGCGATTTTCGATCTTCTTTGAGAGACTCATAACAAGCTTTACAGAGACATCTGCAGACAAAAGAGCCCTTTGTATATCCTTTATAACTTCTTTTACAAATTTCTCGTCCATCAAAGAGGCGAGGGTGATTTTCCTGACGACCTTTGTCAGAGACTCCCCCAGTTTTTCTAATACCATTTCAGTTCCTCAATTGATAAAATAAAAAAAGAGTAGCAAATATAAAAAAATAAAAAAAGGAAGGAGAAGTTTTAAACGTCAATAGTGTCCAGGGCCTTGCTCCATTTGTTGCCTTCCATCTTCATGACCCATGCCTTCTTGACCTTTGAGTTTCCCTTTGTGGCATTGATCACATCATCTCTGGAAGGCATAGAATCGCTAGTACCAAGAGTTACAAATCTTTTTGCCTCGACATTCTTCTCCTCACCCCTTATCTTTACATTCCTTCCTAGGTATTCCAATCCTTTTATATAATAGGTCATTTTATCCCTCCATATTTTATAATTCTGTTAGCAGATATTTGCTTATCATTCATATACTTTTCGGAGCCGGTGGCTTTGGGACATAATTGTAGTGTCACCTATTCGACAAGGTCTTTTGTTATGA
>JBHICB010000067.1:0-6617 GCA_046759365.1 Hydrothermarchaeales archaeon (SeqCode) | reverse complement strand
CATCTGCAGTTGGTTGCAAAATAATATGTTTCCAGATTAGGTAAAAAGAGTTATTAGATCTGGTTGGTACATTAAAGCATAAACTTTTTACTCAGTACCTAACATGAAAGATCGATGAAAGGAAAAATCCTATTAATAATAACTCTCTTAGCCGCTTTTAGTTCTGTATATGGAGCTAACGAAGTTTCAACAAACGAAGTCCCAATTAAAAATATTTATTTCCAGGCAGTTTATCCTTTTGATATTACTGAAAACTCACTGATTGAAATAGTTTCATATGAAAATATCACCCTGTATGGTGGCTTTTCAAGTATCTTTTCTTTCAGGCCCGAATCTAGAGAATTTATTGCAAATAATATCACCAAGACTTTCATTAACTGTAGTCCAGGCGTTCCTATAAACTTCGGTGAAAAAACACCTTTGCAATTTACATTGGATAGTAGTTGTTTCTATTCTCGTGATGATAAACCCGAGCTTTCAGAAAGATATGACTTTGAACTTTACCCCGACATGCTTATTGTAGGTTATTATCTTAGTAGTGAAAATATCAACGAAACCATATCCGAAGACATTTATTGGGATTACATATGGCATTTTGATGCTGTTGCGAATAGGATGGATAATGATTTCTTAAAGAAAGTAGGGATTTCACCACTTAGGGGTGGCTATAGATACAAATTAATCGTTTATTGTACGGGGTGTTGGACAGATGCTGGAAATATCCATATGGATTACTATAAAAAACTGTTTAATGCTAATATCTACGGTAAACCGTATTTTAGTGACTTTATTTTGTACGGTACAAACTCTTCTACTTTAAGACGAAAGGATTATACAATAGTAACTGATTCACCAGATCCCTACCTCTATCTAATTGAATTAACAGATGTTGTAATACCTTATTCCACCAAGGAAGTTGATGATTTAGAAAGTGATTTAGAGAATACAGCTGATAATCTTGATGAAATATGGAGGGACATTAGAAGTTCTGAATCAGTTGATAGTATTGAAAAGACCATAGATTCTCTTCAAGATGAAGAAAGTAGATATGCAACATATTTTTAGAAAAATTGACGGATTAAAAAAGCTGAGGAATAGAGAAGAAGAGATTTTAAGTTTACAATCGACAATACGAAACGATTATTCCAAATATCTAGAAATCCGACATGAAGAGACAAATTCTACATATGGAGCTAAAGTTAGTAACCATAAAAGTAGACTATCTGCTGAGATTGAATACCTTGATTCTCGTATAGAATTCCTTTCAAATAGAAATATGAATTATCTACAAATTGCCTTTAGTAAACAAAATTCCAAACAACAGGAGAAGAATTTACAATGGGCGTATTTAGGTGTAATAGTGGCAATTTTTGCTGCTATGTTCAGTAAAGTTATAGATTTTTTTAAGTGGATGTATGGTAAAAGCAAGAAAAATTGATTTTCCCTCTATACCATTCTCCTAGTATTGTTTATAACCTTTTGAAATTTAAGTACCGTTGAAATAACCGTTGATAGTTATTTTACTTTGAAGATCTTTTTGAGTAATCCGAAAATAGCGAAAGAGATCACCGCACCGAACAATATTAATGATGCAATAATTCCAAGGAACCAAAAGTCGATCAAAAGCTTGATTGATAGACGGTCAATTAATCCAAGGGACTCCATAACTACAGGGAATCCTGATCCTATTATTGCGGCTGCAAATAGAATAGATGGCCCTGCTAATACTGCCTTCATATCTTCATTCGTAAGACCTAACCTTTCCCATGTTTTTTTAGGGAACCACTTTCCAAAAAGCCAGGCTAATACGATTGCGAATAGCCAGCTGAGTATCGCTAACAATCCCGTTGCAGAAAAGATATCCATGTAATCCTCTTTTAAATCCATCATTTGGGGATAAAAATTTTTTCCAGAAACCCTTGTTTCTACTGGAACTATTTTTGATTTTTTTTTAAGCTGGAATCTTTTGTTTACCCGGGGGTGGAATTTTGTCTCTTGGAGTCTTATTGATGATTTCGTTCACTATACGCAGTCCATCCAGTCTCTTCTTGAGTCTGTAAATGATCGAATTTAGGTTGATATTATCTATCCCGAGTAGGTTGGATATGTTTCTTCTGTTCATTCCTTCGATGAAAAACAAGTAAAAAACCTGTCTCTCCCTCTTAGCCTTGATAAAATCTTTAACAGGAGCTGTTATAAAGTCAGCACGAACCATCCTATCTCTAAAATCCTCCCAATCTTTGAATTTGAAGCTCTGAATTTTTTCTTCAAAAATAAGATCACCATACCGATCTCTTTCCTGGGTCTTTTTTCCAAAGAGATCGATTAGATTAACTATATTATCATCTAGGATCTCGATTATTTTATCCTTCCAGACAGCCGCTACCGCTTGGTTATTGACGAGATCCGCATCTTCTAGGAGATCCCAATTCATTAAGCCCAGTTTATTCTTAATTAATTCCTTATTTGTTTTATTCATCTTCTATGCTTCAGTCTTTCTTCTTCAGTCTTTTCTTAGCATTCAAAACTTTCAACACATTCCGCTTCTTATCTACAAGGCAAAATACATAGAATTCCTTATTTTTAGTTCTCTTCGAAAATTTGATGCCATTTTCTCCAATCTTCTTTCCTTTTACAGTTTTAACAAATCTTACAACTTCGTCAAATGGGAATTGCTTTTCATGGTCTCTCCGGTAATGACCGGTTTTCTCTATCTTCGACATTTTTCTATTTATGATAAAATTTTGTCATAGTATATCGAAGTTAATGCCATCGACAATAATATTAAAACAATTTCTCTTTTTGCTTAAACTGTAGGCAATTATGATAAGAACTGGATTATTTTCCGAGAAATAACCTATAATTAAAAACCTTTCCAAAACATGAATGTCGAAAAAGATTATGAGACGATGTCTTTTACCGCAAATACGCTACATACGTTTGTCTTGTCAGGGACCAATTGAGAAGAAGAGATGATAGCGACATAATCGTCTTTGAAAAAGAAACCCATTTCCATCGCTTTAAGAACCGCTTTTTGAACCATGGATTCCAGATGGTCTCCCTTCTCGACTTCAAATAATATGGGGTCTACACCCCATTGTAGTTGAAGCTGGCGCAAAACGCTTTTATTTGGAGTCGCTGCTATGATAGGAGATGGCGGCCTATATTTGCTGACCATCTTTGCAGAATGGCCGTTCTTTGTTATTGCTAGGATATACAGCTTGTCGATAATGCCAAGATCGTCAAACTCGCCAGTGATGGTATAAACTGCATGTCCTAAGATCTCCGATATCGTTTCCTTACTCGAGTCATAATAATTGGGATCCCTTCTTGGCATCACATTCTCAGCGGTTTCGACAATGCGGTTCAATAACTCAACAGATTGAACAGGATACAAGCCAGTTGCTGTCTCTCCGCTTAACATGACCGCATCAGCGCCATCAAGCACAGCATTGAAGGCATCGCTCGCCTCTGCCCTGGTGGGGGTGGACTGGTATGTCATGGACTCCAACATCTGGGTGGCGACTATAACCGGTCTGCCCTCTGAGTTGCACTTATGTATCAGCTCCTTCTGCACCTTTGGGACTTGCTCAGGGGGGATCTCAACACCAAGATCTCCTCTTGCAACCATGATCCCGTCTGAAGCCATCAGGATCTCGTCGAAATTTTTCAATGCTATGGGACGCTCTATCTTCGAGATAATCTTTTTGCTGTCATCGCCTTTAGAGCCCAGTATCTCTCTTACAGTATCCACCTCTGCAGCCGTTCCGACAAAAGAGGCCGCTACATACTCTATATTCAGACCGGCAATGAACTCAAGGTCTTTTCTGTCTTTTTCTGTTGGAATGGTTATGCTCAGAGTGGAAGAGGGGATATTAACGCCCTTCCTGCTCCTGATCTCCCCCCCCACAATAACATCGCAGACAATCTCATTTCCCTCTACTCTTTTTATCTGAAGCTTAATTAAACCGTCGTTGATAAATATCAAATCCTCTGGGTTTACGTCCTGAGGGAGTCCCTTGTAAGATATGGGAATTAAATTCTTATCCCCTATAGAATCACTTGTTGTGATTGTGACCTCCTGTCCCCGCTCCAATACAGTATTTTCCTTCATCGTCCCGGTCCGGATCTTTGGGCCTTGAATATCGCAGAGGATGGCGATATTGTCATTAATTTTTCTTATCAAATTGATATTCTCAAGGTGTTTTTCATGAGTGCCGTGGCTGAAATTTAAGCGGGTGACATCCATCCCAGCATCTATCATTTTTGAAAGCACCTTTTCAGATTCGCTGGCAGGACCTATGGTGCAGACAATCTTGGACTTTACTACTTTCCTTTTTAAAGGTTTTTTATTTTTTACCATGTGACACTCCCTGCTTTATTTAAAAAGACTCGGTTTTTGCATAGGCAAGGGCATTATATCCACTTAAGTTTTTAAATGGATGTCGATGATTCTTTAGTCCTTTTAGTCTATCTCCAGCTATATAAAAAGTAAGGGTCAATTGCCTTTGGGACAGAAGATAGCAATATTATTTATATGTTGAGATAACATAATCAGCAAAGAGTTTTTAATGAAAAATGTTGTTGGGGCCTTAGTATGACTGTGGGAAACCTTGCCTACTGTTTCAAGCCGAGAAATGTTGCAGTTATAGGGGCCTCCAGAGAGGAGGGGAAGGTCGGGAACGCTATCTTCATAAATCTTTTAAAAGGCACCACCAGACGAATGATGAACGCTAAGGGGCTTGACGGAAATGTTTATCCAATAAACCCAAAGGCGGACGAGATAGCTGGCGTTAAATGCTATCCTTCAATAACAGATGTACCCAGGGATGTTGATCTTGTTGTTATAGTCATCCCATCGAGGTTTGTACCTTCCATCATGGGAGAGCTTCCAAAAAAGAAAGTGAAAGCTGCTGTGATAATATCTGCAGGTTTTTCTGAGGGGGGCCCTGAGGGCGCAGAACTCGAGAAGCGTGTTTTAGAGATCGCCAAAGCCAATGGTATCAGGATAATAGGTCCGAACTGTTTGGGTGTGATGAGGACCCACAACAATCTCAACGCCTCCTTTGCAGATATCATGCCCCCGAAAGGGCCTGTAAGTTTTGTATCACAGTCCGGTGCTTTATGTACTGCCGTCATTCAGTACTCTTACGAGGAGGACATAGGCTTCTCCAATTTCGTTAGCATAGGAAACAAAAGCGATGTGGATGATGCTGATCTTTTGGAGTACTTCGCAGAGGATGATGAAACCAAAGCGATAGCCCTTTATATAGAATCTTTAAAAGACGGACAGAAGTTCATGAGGGTTGCCAAGGAGGTCATCAAGGAGAAACCTATTGTAGTTTTGAAATCCGGCAGAACGGAGTCCGGAGCAAAGGCTGCCTCTTCTCATACAGGCTCTATAGCCGGTAGCGATCTCGCGTACGAGGCTGCTTTCAAGCAGACCGGTGTTTATCGCGTCTATTCCATTTCAGAGCTTTTTGATACGGCCAAGGCGCTAGGCTACCAACCACCCGCTGGAGGGGATAACATTGCGATAATCACAAATGCTGGGGGACCGGGGGTAATGGCTGCAGACCAGCTTTATTACCGAGGCTTGAAGCTAGCCCAGCTGCCTGACGAACTCATGAATGAGTTGAATGAGATACTGCCACCAACTTGGTCGCACAACAACCCTATAGATGTCTTGGGTGATGCGACTCCTGAGAGGTATGCGCAGGCCCTAGATGTTATAGCTAATAGTAACGCGGTTGACGGTATGGTTGTGATCCTCACCCCTCAGGCTATGACAAATCCCATGGGAGTGGCCAAGGTCACAGTCGATATCAACAAAAAGGTCAAAAAGCCCTTATCAGCTGCTTGGGTCGGGCTTAGTGGGAGACCAAGCGAGGATTATATGGACTCTGAAGGAATACCTGAGCTAAGTTTCCCAGAGCGCGCAGTAGACGCCATGTCTGCCTTAGTGCACAGAGGTAAGGTCTTGAAAAAATTGGGAAGATCGGTGTAAAATCATGGCTGGAGAAGAGATAATAGCCAAGGCAAAAAATGAGAATAGGGACGTTCTAACTGTGGACGAGTCCAAGGACCTTCTTAAAGCATACGGCATAAAGACCAACAGAAATTTTCTTGCAAAAAACGTGGATGATGCCGTTGAATCTGCCTTAAAACTGGGCTTTCCTGTTGTGATGAAGATAGTGTCACCAGAGATCATCCACAAGACAGATGTAGGGGGTGTGAAGGTCAATCTTAAAAATGAAGAGGAGGTTAGATCTGCCTACGAAGCGATGATAAAAGCTGCTAGGAACCGCTATCCAGATGCAAATATCGAAGGCATTTTGATGGAGGAGATGATCCAAGGAACGGAGATGATTGTTGGTATATCAAAAGATCCAACTTTTGGACACCTTGTAATGTTTGGGATGGGGGGCGTCTTTGTAGAGGTCTTCAAGGATGTCAGTTTTAGGGTCGTCCCATTAGAGAAGAGCGACGCCCTTGAGATGATCGAGGATGTAAAGGGCAAGAAGATAATTGAGGGCACTAGAGGCAATGAGCCTATAGACAAGGAGAAGATAGCAGAGGTCATCCTCAGGGTCTCCAACATCATTAATGAGCACCCA
>JBHICB010000066.1:0-6661 GCA_046759365.1 Hydrothermarchaeales archaeon (SeqCode) | reverse complement strand
AAAATAGACGAGAAATACCATGCACCCCAGGTGATAGCGGGATTTGAGCCTATAGATATCCTAATGGCCGTTCTGATGATTTCAAGACAGCTGAAAACTAACCAAGGCTTTCTGCAAAACGAGTACACACGTTCAGTAACCTTTGAGGGAAACCTGAAGGCACAGGAGGCTTTAGAGGAGGTCTTTGGGATAAAGGACGAAGTCTGGCGCGGATTTCCGGTAATTCCTGATTCAACACTTGAGATAAAAAAGGAATTTGAACAATTCGATGCCTTAAAGAGGTTTGATGTTTCAATACCGGAGTCAGGGGAGACCTGCGGTACAGACTGCCCGCTATGTGGAAAGATTCTAAGGGGTCTTGCAAAGCCTCAGGACTGTCCAAAATTCAAAAAAGAGTGCACACCCCTAAATCCACTGGGGGCATGCATGGTTTCAACAGAAGGGACATGCAACATTGCAGTTAGATACGGGGGCATTGTTAAACTGTAGATGAATGGGAAGATGCGCCAAGGAGCAGTTGAATGGACCAAATAGTAGAAATGGGGGTTCCGAAGAAGGTCATTATACCCATGGAGCAGTACTTGGGATTAATGTGCGAACCCCTTGTTGGGATAGGGGATAAAGTCAAGGTCGGTCAAAAGATTGGCGAGTCAAAACAAGTTGTAGCCCAAGCCTTCAAGAGGGATATCAGCAAGATGAGTTGTTGTGTGGAGTGATATTAAGGACAAGACATTACGTATCTGTCAAGATTTCGAAAGGGCTAGGAGGTCCCATTATTACAAAAGACAACAAAATATCTGAGTCTTTGGGTTTCTATGGAAGGCATTTTGAAACACGTATTTGAAACCCTTGCGCCGTTGCAACCTTTATCGCAATTGGGGCCTCAAGAAGAAAAAAGATTAATCGAGTTTTCATTTAGTCCTGGATATATTTTTTAAAAAACATAAAATTCTTTTCATATCAAAGCATGATTGAAATGTCAATATCTTTGTTCCATCACATTATCAAAATCCAATTAGAACCGCATTGACTATATTGTGAGAGTGATCCGAGATCCTCTCCAAATTCCTGAGCATATCGACAAAAATTGGCCCTGCCTCTGGTTTGCAAATTCCTTCTTGCAGTCTTTTGTAATGATTCTCCTCAAACTCCTTTTCCAGAACATCAATCTCTCTCTCGATATCCAGGACTTTCTTTCCCAGTTCTTCGTCCCCATCTTCTAGAACCTTTATCGCTTTGTCAAATCCGTCTTTCACTTTATGAAATGTTGTGTGCAACTCTTCATCTGCAAATTTTGAGAATTGTATCTTATTTTTAAACTTCCTCTCAGCGAGCTCAGATATATTATGGGCATGGTCGGCAACACGTTCGATGTCAGTAATGCTGTGATGTACAGTGGCATGTATCCTCATCTGCTCTTCGGACAGATCTTTCTCACCAATTTTTTCAAGATATCTATCTATCAGATCATGTAATTCATCCACCGCCTCTTCCTTCTTCTTTATTGTCAAAAATATCTTCTTATCCCCATTCTCAAAGGCCCCCATACTAAGACCCAACATCTCGGATGCAGTATTTGCCATTCTAACAGTCTCCTTTAACACCTGAGATAAGGCAATAGAAGGGGTCCTCAACGTGCGCTCGTCTAGGAATTTTGACCCCCTGTCTATGCTTATCTCCTCTCCTGGCAAAAGCTTGGTGACTATTATGACAAGGACCCCAATAAAGGGGAGAAGTGCAAGGGTTGTGGTTACGTTAAAAATCGTATGGGCATTGGCGATCTGTCTGGGGAGATTCGAGGAGGTAACTGTAACCAGACTTTCAAAAGGGCCGAGTAAAGGCAGGAAGATCAAGACACCCGCAACATTGAAAATTAGGTGTGCGATCGCAGCTCTTTTGGAAGTCAACCTTGAGCCCATTGAGGCCAATAATACAGTAACAGTTGTTCCTATATTTGCTCCCAATAGGAGGGGGATTGCAGAACGAAGTGTTATAACATCGGCCATCCCCAATGCAACCACAAGCGCAGTGGTAGCACTACTGCTTTGGACAATCCCTGTGAAGATAGCACTTGCCGCTATTCCTCGGATAGGATGTTGACCGAAAGAAACAAGTGCATTCATAAAGAAAGGGGCACTCCGAAGGGGTTGGACAGCATCTTTCATGAAGTTCATACCGAGGAATAGCAAGCCGAAGCCCAAGACAGCCTGGCCGGTATAGAAATATTTTTTATTTTTGAAAAAGAAGAACAATACGAAACCGATGGCGATTATAGGAAGAGCATAATGACCAACAGGAAATGCGACAAGTTGCGCAGTAACTGTGGTCCCTATATTTGCCCCGAAAATAACCCCTAAGGACTGTTCTAGATTCATTAAACCAGCGTTGATCAGACCTACAAGGACAACCGTGGTTATGCTGCTGCTCTGGATAATCGACGTAACAACTGCCCCAACGGCAACGCCTTTAATTGGTCTATCAGTCATCCTCTCAAGCAATTCCTTTAGACGAGCTCCTGCAGCCTTTTGGAGCCCCTCACTCAAAAGAAAAAGACCGTATAGAAAGAGAGCCAACCCCCCGACTAGACCAAAAATAATCGGCATAAGCTGCATGCGATCAACTCTAACAAACTTCAATAAATAGGTTTTTGTAATATTCTCTCAAATGCGGTTTTTGTTACAATCACATACATAATCTTTCGTCTCAAAAATTCCTTTCAATTAAAATTAAGTAAGTAGAATTTGACAATAATAATGTTCGTTTATCAAAACACCCTAAGAACCTTTTTCCCTTACCACCAAAACCGAGCAGAGAGCATGCTCCGAGACCCTATTTGAAACGGTTCCCAGTAAGAACATTTTTATCCCAGAAAGCCCTCTCGAGCCCACCACAACCAAGTCTACATCATTTTCCTTGGCAAGGTCTACAATTTCATTGGCTGGATCACCCTTCTTGGAGAGAGTTTTAGAATCAATTCCCATATCGAGGAGTATATCCTTGGACTTTCTCAAGATACTCCTCGCCTCATCTTTTTGTAGATTCTCTACAACCTCTATTTCTTCGTGAAATACACTCAACGGTTTCATGACATTTAACAACGTTACCTTGGACCCGAACTTCTCTGCCAATTCTCCAGCCTTTTTTACAGCAGCGTTTGAATATTCTGATCCATCAACAGCCACAAGTATCTTTTTCATTTCTTCTCCCTTTTTGACCAAACAACCTATTTATTTACTATATTTTGTTTTTCATACTATTTCTTTTTTTGCTGACAATCGTTTTTCGATTTTTACTAAGTTTGCATTTTGTTTTAATACCATCTTATTTCTCCCAAAATTATTTATCACTCTCAAATCAATTTATATTCAGGAGGTGAAGGGAAATTGAAACTAGGGAAAAGAAGTTTTGAAGACAGAACTATTGATCCAGCGAACATCGAGCTTATGAAGGTCGCTGAGAAAGAAGGCATTGAAACTGCTTTTGATCGGGTTGACAGACAGGAACCAAGATGCAATTTCTGCGTTGAAGGTGTTTCCTGTAGAATATGCGGCATGGGGCCGTGCAGAATAACGAAAAAAGCAGACAGAGGCGTCTGCGGCGCTACTGCTGACACGATGGTTGCTAGGGGTTTATTGAGGAGCGTACTAGGAGGGGCTTCTGCCCACATGGACCACGCAAGACATGCCGCAATAACACTGTTATTGACAGCCGAAGGCAAAGCGCCATACAAGATTAAAGACGAGAAGAAGCTAAAGACCATAGCCAAAAACCTGGGGATAGAAGGCGAGGATACAAAAGAACTGGCAAAAAAAGTTGCACTAAAGGCATTGGAAGACCTGGGCAGACAGCATGGAGACACATTGGATTGGCTTAAGATGCATGCACCTCAAGAGAGGATTGAAACTTGGAAAAAGTTGGGCGTTCTACCTGTAGGTGGCTCAGTAACCATATCTGAGGGGATGCACAGAAGCACCATGGGCACAGACGCCGACCCAGTGAACCTGATATTGGGAACCGTGAAGGCTGGCATTATAGACGGCTTCGCAGGCCTACACATGGCAACAGATATCCAGGACATCTTATTCGGCACACCAACACCGAAGATGTCAGAGGCAGGACTCGGAGTCATAAAAGAAGACAGCGTCAACATAGCATGCCACGGTCATGTCCCAATATTATCAGAGAAGATCGTAGAGGCATCGGAAGCCCTTGAAGAGGAAGCAAAAAAGGCCGGAGCAGAGGGAATAAACGTTGTAGGAATGTGCTGTACTGGAAACGAGATACTGGAACGCCAAGGAATACCTCTGGCGGGAAACGAGCTAAATCAGGAACTGGCCATTGTCACAGGAGCAATGGACCTCATGGTCGTCGACTACCAATGCATATTCCCGGCAGTGGCAACAGTCGCAGAATGCTTCCACACAAAGATAATCACAACAGCACCAATCGCAAAGATTCCAGGCGCAGAGCACATCGAATTTGACGAAGAGAAGGCAGACGAGATTGCCCAAGAGATCGTTAAAAAAGCCATTGAGACCTTTAAAAACAGGGACAAATCAAAGATCAAAATACCAGAATACAAGACCAAACTACTCGCAGGATTTTCAGTCGAGGCTCTGCTGGATGTCTTGGCAAAAATCGATCCAGAAGACCCCCTGAAGCCGTTGATAGATAATATAGCCAACGGGAACATCAGGGGCGCGGTAGCTATAGTCGGATGCAACAACCCACGGGTAAAGCATGACTACATGCACACTGAGTTGGCAAAAGAGCTCATCAAGAAAGACATCCTGGTCCTAGCTACAGGATGTGCAGCTATTGCTGACGCCAAGATCGGATTGATGAAACCAGAAGGATACAAAGAAGCAGGAGAAAAATTACAAGGTGTACTCAAAGCCCTTGGAGGAGCTGCCGGCTTGGAAGCTCTGCCGCCAGTGCTCCACTTTGGATCGTGTGTTGACAATTCGCGGATAGGGGTCCTGCTCAAGGCCCTGGCTGATAAGCTGGGTGTCCCGATCCACGACCTGCCTATTGCAGCAAGCGCACCAGAATACAACACAGAGAAGGCCCTGTCCATAGGGACATGGGCTGTAGCCCTGGGAGTTCTAACCCACGTCAATCCTGTGCCAAGGGTTACAGGAAGTGAACTGGTAACAAAAATCCTATTAGAAGACGCAGAAGGTCTGCTTGGAGCGAAGTTTTTTGTCTGCTCAGATCCAAAAGAGACAGCTGAGATAATAGTCAGACACATAGACGAAAAGAGAAAAGTCTTGGGGATCTAATCAATCCCCATCCTTTTTTTATATCCTTTATATATTATAATAGAATTTATGGATCTCTTTTTTTATCTGTCAGGGGAGCATGAAACCCTTCCCAAAGGTGAGGTTTTGGCCACCCTGGATAGTTTAGGGGCAAATTATTCCATAATTGAGGTGCTGGATCAGACCTTGGTAACATCCACAGACCTTGAAGAATCTAAGATTTTGAAAAAAAGACTGGCTTTTACCCATACAATTTTTGATTACCTCGGTTCGTGTGACCCAAATTTTAACGAAATAATCCCCCATATCAAAGGACTGGACATCAATATTAAAGGCAGTTACGCTGTCAGGGTAAAGAGGGCCATGGGCCATGGAAAGAGGCTAAATATTCCTAAACTCGAAAGAGCCATCGGAGACAAAATTTGGGAGAAGGGTCATAATGTAGTAGACCTAAACACTCCGAAGAATCTTTTTTTTGGACTGTTAACTAGCAGCCGATTTATTTTCGGGATAAGGTTAGCTGTAATAGACAAATCTCAGTTTGATAGTAGAAAGCCACATTTAAGGCCATACTTCCATCCGAGTTCGATGGAGCCTAAACTTGCAAGAGCCATAATAAATCTTAGCAGGGTAAAATCTAGAGAAAAATTAATGGACCCTTTCTGTGGAACCGGAGGCTTATTAATTGAAGGGGGATTGGTTGGAGCAAATGTTTTCGGAGCAGATATTAGCGATGAGATGATCAAGGGATGTGAAGAGAATTTACGCCATTTCGGGATTGAAAAATTTGAACTTTTGAAGATGAATGTCTCGGATTTAAAAGGTTATTATTGTGATTACTTCGACGCAGTTGTCACTGATCCGCCCTATGGGAAATCTTCTACCACTATGGGTCAAAAATTGACAGAACTTTACGAAGATGCGCTGAAAACCCTTAATGTAATCCTCAAATCTGAAAGATATGCATGCATCGTCAGTCCAAAGACAATGGATCTCGAGAGATTGGCTAAGGATCAAGGTTTTAAAATTCACGAAAAATATCTGGTAAGGATACATAAGAGCCTGACAAGGAAAATAATTGTGTTGAGGAAATGATAAATTCAATAAAACAATTGCATGATTAGGCAATAAGTACCGCAGAATGTACAATTAAATTGTTGAAAACTAGAATAATTTTAAGTAGTCATCCATAGATTTAAACCGAAATTTATAAACATGGTGAACAGTTATGAAAAGTAAGCGTCTCGTTTTTTTTATCATCCTATTGATCGCAATTTTTGCTGGATGTGTGGGAGAGAACGCCGGAGAGCAGGTTTCTACTCAAGGAGCATCCAAAGGTAAGGATATCTATCTTTCAAATTGCGCTGGCTGCCACGGTTCAGAAGGCAAGGGGGATGGAT
>JBHICB010000065.1:0-6914 GCA_046759365.1 Hydrothermarchaeales archaeon (SeqCode) | reverse complement strand
GTCCATATATAAGATAACATCACCATTAGCCTTTTTGAAAGCTGCCCTGAGAGCATTCCCTCTACCTTTCTTAGTATGTAAAAAACTGACACCTTCATACTCTTGACTTAATTGTTTAGATATTCTATCTGTGCCATCCGTACTCCCATTTTCGGCGATAATTATTTCAAATGATCTATCTAGTTCAAACAAAGCAGTTCGAACTTTCTTAACACTGTCCTCGATTGTACCTGCTTCATTATATGCGGGTAAGACTATTGACGCTTTGGGGTCCATGTCTCTGCTCCTTTAAAATTCGAGTCTATTAAAAAAACGTTGGTCCTAGATCTTTTCTCATTAAATCCTAGATCCAACCGACTTAAGCTTTTCGGCAGTTGATGATGAATCTAGATCTATTGGATGGTTTTTTCATCCTAGTTTTTTTTGGTTCTATCACTTTTGCATGAATTTAGAGAAATTAGGGGATATAGCCATTATTTCTTAATCCAAATAGGCTGATTTTTTCAAATATAGTTCAATCTTCATTGTCAAGCCGGAAGGCCATCTCCTTGCCCAGTTCCAAAGAACCGTTCATACTTCTTTCAGGATATGTCATGAACATCCCAGTAATATATAAGCCCTTAATAGGAGATCTAATCTCCCTTATATCCTTAAGATAACCCTTCCGGTATATTGGTGCAGAGTAAATTCCCCTTGCAAGCCTCCACCATTTTACCGAACTCTTGCTAAAACCTGGAAATGCCTGTTCAAGACCTTTTACAAAATCCGAGATGATGTCTTCATCTTTCTTCTCCCAGAGTTCATCTTTATCCTCTTGAACATATGAAACAACATAGACTAGGTGATCTCTCCCATACCCTGGGATGTTGTGAAAATTAGTGTGTTCTATAATCGCGCCGAAAGGCAAGGTTTCAGATTTTATATTTAACCAATAAACCTTTTCTAAAAGGTTTGTTTCAAGGCCTAAAAGTGCGCAGATGGTACGTTGATATTTGATTTTTTTCAACATATCTCCAAATTTTGTTGGAAAACTGCAGATTTTGAGCAATTCTTTTGGGGGGATGGTGGAGATCACGTTAGTAGCGATGATCTCACCGCTTGTGGTGGAGACCCCGGAGACTCTGCCGTCCTCTGCTTTTATCTCTTTTATCGTGGTATCTTTAAAGATCTTTCCGCCATTGTTCTCGATTTCGATGTAAAGTCTTTCGATAAACTCAGAGAAACCATGGTCCATATATCCCAATTTTTCTCCACTAATGGAGCGCCGTGACCTAAATTTTATCCTTCCAAATAGCCAAGCAGCAGAAACATCTTTCAAATTTTTTCCGAATTTACCTTTAAGAAGGGGCCTAAAGAAGTTGTTATAACCTCGCTCTCCACTTTTTTCGATTAGCCAATCTCTGGCAGATATCTCATCTAAATCCGAATAGTCTTTCTTCAATTTTACCCATAACACAATGAAAGCTATCCTAATCATGTCGATGAAATTCAGTCCTTTGAATCTTAGGATGTCAAGAGGGGTATCCATCTTGTAGACATTGTTCTCATAATAATAGCCGACAGAGCCGTGCTTCCATTTTAATTTCTCTTTTATCCCCAGATCCTCTAGAAGGTCCACCAAGAATACATCGTTTTTCGAAATGTGATGGTAGAACTTCTCAATTTTGTACCCCTCCAAGTCCCAGCTAGATACTAGCCCGCCTACCTCCATGTCTTTCTCAACTAAAATGACGTCTCTTCCCCTCTTTGAAAGATGATATGCGGCGCTTAGACCGGTCAAGCCTCCGCCGATTATCACAACATCGCATCTTTTCATCATTTCACCAATTTAGAGATCGATCTCTTTTATAATCTTAAGTGAAAGACATTATTGAGTAAAATCCTCCATCCATTGTACCAATATTTTTCGTTCTTCTTCAATATCAAATCCTCGAATAGGTCGCAAATGAAATGGAATATGATACCCAGAGCTAGAATGTAAAAGAGTATTACATCGATATCATAAATCAGAAATATGATTATGGATAATAAAGAAAATGAGATCAGATTATGGATCATGAGGAAATCGATCTTTTCTTTTCTGTTGACATAGTAATAATTCCAAGCGGCAAGGATCTCCCTTCTTTTGATGTGATCCCTCGTGTTATCTGCAAGGTCATCTTTAGAAAAGACCAGAAACAAGGCGTGGTCAAAAAAGTCGATGAGAACTGTCAATACCGTAGCAAAAACTATTATTGACGGATTCCCCAGTTTTAACGCAAAAGGGATTGATAACAATAGAGTCAGACTTGCGTGTAACAAAGGATGCATGATGAATCGCTCTGCTTGAGATAGTTGATTATTTATTATTAAGATGCGGGGCTATGGCTTTAGGTCCTTTGGCTTGTAGACCTCTAAGACCTAAACCCATCATCCTCATCGGGAAGGTGGGGTCTTTAATCGACATACGAATAATTTTCTTGAAAATGATAAAATCTTTGAATAGTCTTCCTAAGTCTTTAACCCTCTCTATTTTCATTGTATGGTCTTCCAACATATCCCTTGCGGCTATCACCCCCTCCTTGCTCAGGTTTTCCAGATTAAGGGTTGGCATTCCAAAGAGGTGGTCGTATTTTAGAATATCGTTACTAGAAATCAAATTTTGTTCTTGGGCTATGTCATACAAGTAAGTACCCGGATAGGGAGTTGCAATGGCCACCCGTGTTGTAAGGGGTTTTATATCTTTAATAAGGTCGAAGGTCTGTTGGATGGTCTCTTTTGTCTCTCCAGGATATCCGACTATTAGGAAGGCATGCGCCAGTATACCCACCTCCCTACAGGTTTTAAATGTATCCTTAATCTTTTCGATTGTTATCCCCTTTCCCATCCTGTTGAGCATCTCTTGAGATCCGCTTTCAACCCCCAGTGCAACCAAAAAACAACCGCTTTTTTTCATCAATTTTAGTGTTTCTTTCTTCATCCCCACTCTTGTTTGGACCCTCCAGAGTATCTGAATGTCTCTGTCTATTATTTTATTACATATGTCTTCGACTCGTTTCCGGTTGCTAACAAACGTATCATCGGATATGACAAGCATGTCTAATCTGAATCTATCTATTAGATTTTCTATCTCATCAACTACATTTCCGGCACTTCGATACCTCAATTTCTTTCCAAAGATCCTCCTTACAGTGGGTTGACAGAACTTACAGTTGCCAGGGCACCCCCTGCTGCTGATTATGGAAAGCTCGCGATAACCCTTTAATTCGAAATACTTCTCCACATCGAAGTCCCTCTGCTCTGGAAAGGGAAGGGCATCTAAATCCTCGATAAAAGGTCTTTCTCCTGTGTTAATTCCTCTTCCGTTTTCCTTATAATAAATTCCCTTTACGTCATCTATTGGTTTTCCGGATTCGATCCTTTGGACCAGCTCTAAAAAGGTGTACTCTCCCTCTCCAAGGACTGCTACATCAATGTTTTTATCTGCAATAACTTGTTCGGGAACAACTGTGGGGTGTGCGCCTCCAAAGATTATCTTTCCTTCATGGTCCTTCTTTTTTATAATCTCTGCAACATCTCTTGCAAATGCGAATTGTGTTGTTGTGGAAGTAAATCCGTATACAGCTCCCCCCCCCTTGATCTTTTTGATCTGTTTTATTTCTGGGTCAAATGCCAGATCAAGGACCTTGGGTGAATATCCGTTCTCTTTCAAAACAGCAACAATATATCCGATCCCTAGGGGTGGATAGAGGGCAGGGGTTTTTTCCAATTGGGTCGGGTTGATCAAGTATATTTCTACCATGGACATTACCTATGAACCAAATTATACCCCATTAATTCAAATATATCTTATCATCCATCCCTGCCGTATTTCACATCAAACTTTGACACTGCAATAGAACTCAGCAGAGTGACAACATAATGCTGTCTCTTTTATTTTGCGGAGTTACTATACTAAGAAACCCTGTTTTGAAATTTTCAATTTTATTGAATACCCTGACTTTCAGATTTGAAGGTTTAAGTTGAAATACTCCTCATACCACTTTATCGTTTTCTTCAGTCCTGTGTTTAGGTCGTGTTCCGGCGTCCATCCAAGCTCTTCTTTGGCTTTAATACTCGATAAGTACTGTTTTTCAATTTCCCCGAAGGCCTTCCCCTTACCAATGATATTAGGCTTAAGATGGGATTTTCCATAGAGTTTTATTAACTTTTCTACCAGTTCTAAAACGGTTATAGGCTGATTTGATCCGAAGTTAAAAGCTTGACCTTTTATAGATCTTTTATTTAACATCTCTCCTAAGGTGATGTATCCATTTACTGGATCCAGCACATATATATAGTCCCTTACAAGAGTGCCGTCGCTTCTTATAATTGGATCTTGATCAAGGTAAATGGAGCGAATTGTCCCAGGAATTATTCGGCTGAAATTGAGATCTCCCCCCCCATAAATATTAGCGCACCGTGTGATACCTAATGGCAATCCATAGGTAGCATGATATGACTGGGCCAACAAGTCAGCACAAACCTTTGAGACATCATATGGATGCACCCCTTTCAAACACATGTCTTCACTATAAGGCAGTTTTTCCTGGTCTCCATATGCTTTATCGCTTGAAGCTATAACGATTCCCTCTAACAGTTTGCTGGTCCTGGCAGCTTCTAGGACATTCCAAGTGCCCATGATATTCGATTCGAAAGTAGAGATTGGAGATCTATTAGCGGCACCCACGATCGCTTGTGCTGCCAGATGAAAGCATGCTTCTACTTCATATTCATTAAATATTCTTTCAACTAGCTTATAATCAGTTATCGATCCCTCCACAATACTATTTAGATTAGAATAAACTTCAGGCATGAGCTTTAATGAAGATCTTGGTACAAGGTCTCTGACCAATATTGTCACATTTGCGCCTTTTTCTACCAATTCTCTTGTAATCCATGAGCCCACAAATCCATCTGCACCAGTTATGAAAACATTGACATTCTCCCAAAACATATACATAAACCACCAACAATTTTATCTAAAATTATAAACTTTGTCTAAAACCATCTTAATTCCATTCTGATGTTAATCATTCTACTTCTCCCAAACTGCCCATTTTGCATTATTTGTGTTCCACATTTCATTGAGTTCAATGTTGTCTTTAAAAGTGTCCATACACTCCCAAAAACCTCGATGTTTATAAGCTACCATTTCATTGTCTCTGACAAGTCCTTCAAATGTATCTTTTTCTAGAACGTCATTTCTTCCTATGTAATCGAATATTTCCGGTTCAAATACAAAGAATCCACCGTTCACCCAGTAATCAAGTATGGGTTTTTCCACAAAATTTGTAACAAGATCCGATTCAATATCTAAAATGCCGAATTGTGATGTCGGACGGACAACGCTTATCGTCGCAACCTTATTATGGGCTCGGTGAAACCTCAATAACTCGTTAAGATCTATGTTGGCTACGCCATCTCCGTAGGTTGCAAAAAATGTTGAATTAATACGTTCTTCAAGCTTCTTTATCCTTCCACCAGTATTAGTTTCTAAACCGGTGTCTACACAAGTTATTTTCCATCCTTCTTTTGGGTAAATAGTTGTTAGATCTTCATTCTTGTATTCTTTCACAGTATTTTTGTCTTCATTTGAGAAGTATCCAACAATCTTTTCACCCAGATATCCTAAGCATAACAAAAAATCTTTGAATTCTTGGTGGGAATATATCTTCATTATATGCCATAAGATGGGATTATCACCGATGTTTACCAAAGGTTTGGGCATATCTCTATTTTGATTTCCCATCCTTAATCCCTTTCCTCCACATAAGATCACTGTTTTCATCCAACCACGTTTTCTATTTTGTCTTGAACTTATTATCCTGAGGTATTTGTAAGTATCCACTTTTTTGTTAGCTTAAATGTTAGTATTACAAACTTTAAATCATTTTTCTTTTCCGTGTGTTGTTACTTTATGTTTTTCGATAAAATAATTGTTGGTGGTAAAAGGAATATTCAAAAATACATCTGAATGTCAATCCTTAGATATCAGTATATATTTGAAAAGTAAAGTGGTTCTATGAAGATCCTGATGCTCAATCCTCCATTCCATAAGCGGTACTCTAGGCAGAGCAGGTCCCCTTGCGTGACCAAGGGAGGTACTTTTTATTATCCGTATTACCTTGCATATGCAACAGGAGTCCTAGAGAAGGAAGGCTTTGATGTGAAGCTCATCGATGCAGTTGCAAACGACTTGTCGCCAGAGGATACGGTAAACTATGCAAAGAAGTTCGACCCGGTTCTTACTGTCCTTGATACAAGCACCCCCAGCATATACAACGATGTGGAAGTAGCCGGTGAGATCAAAGCGGCGGTTCCGGAGGTGCATATCAATCTTGTCGGAACCCATCCGACCAATGTACCTGAAGAAACGATACTCTTATCAGATTCGGTTAACTCTTTGTGCAGAAGGGAATATGACTTCACCCTTGTAGACCTCGCATATGCTTTAGAGGAGAGCAAAGGTCTTAATGAAGTAGATGGTCTGTCTTACCTAGAAGATGGCAGAGTCATAAATAATGCGCCCAGAGAACCCATAAAAGACTTGGACTCCTTACCATTTGTTACCGAGGTCTACAAAAAGCATCTTGATATTAAAGACTATTTTTACGCCTCTTTGAGATATCCTCAAGTCACAATACTTACTGCTAGGGGTTGCCCGTATAACTGCCACTTTTGCAACGCCCCATTCAAGAACACATACAGAGCGAGAAGTATAGAAAACGTCGTAGAAGAGTTTGAATATATCCAAAAAGAGTTGCCCCAGGTCAAAGAGGTCATGATAGAGGACGAGACATTTCCTGCCAATAAAAAGAGAACTATTGCCCTTTGCGACCTCATGATGGCGAGAGGAATGAAACTTAAGTGGTCTTGCAATGCCAGGGTCAATA
>JBHICB010000064.1:0-6933 GCA_046759365.1 Hydrothermarchaeales archaeon (SeqCode) | reverse complement strand
TCGCGTGTCCGGGAGATTGGACGACGATGCCGTCAACATGCACGATTACTCGTGCCATTGGGCCTATGCTACACAGCTTACTGGCAGTTACTGCGGCAGGACTTTCACCTGCAAGCGAATGCACGCTTTCTAGGCACGATGGTTGAGAAATAAGGGTTTTTCTACTTTTTTTATTTTGGATCTAAACTTGCTGCTTTATCATAGTCTTTCTGGGCCTTCTCGGATTCACCTATCTTTGAGTAGGCATACCCTCTATTGATATATGTCTGAGCATATTTCGGATCTATTCCTACCGCTTTGTCATAATCGGAAATAGCCTTCGTATATTCTTCTAACCCACTGTAGATATCCCCCCTGTTGATATATGCCAAAACATAATTTGGATCTAGTTCTATGGCTTTGTCTAAGTCTAATATAGCCTTCGTATATTCTCCTAACAAACTGTAGGTATACCCTCTATTGTGATATGCCCAAGCGCTTTTGGGATCTAGTTCTATCTCCTTGTCATACTCTGCAATTGCTTTCGCGTAATCCCCCTCTTTATGGTAAGAATTGCCTTTTTCAATGTGGGTAGTTTGTCCTCCCCCAATGCATCCAGAACTAACCAAAACCAATAAGATAATATCCAAGATTATTGCGCCCTTTCTCACCGTTCACGCCTCCAACGTGTTCCTGTTACAACTAAGAATGAAGAGTTATGTTATTTAAAACCTCTTGAAAAAAAGAGTGGGAGATTAATTCAAAAGGGCATCTTCAGTTGGTTGAAAAAAATCAGTTAAGTTAATGATTATAAGACAAGTCCGCAGAATATTTTCCCAGTAGTTCCAAAGATTCTTCAGTCTTATCCGGCCCTATGTATTTCGATTGTTGCGTTGCTTTGAGTGTACTTTGGATAAAGCACGCCCTCAGATGTTGCTCCGTCCTCCGGTTTTAAGTATAAAGTCAAACTTGATGAAAAAGGTTGTGCCCACCTGTCGAGGGTGGAAGTAAGAATTCCTTCACCATAAAAACATTTAGTGGTCCAATGACGTTGGTCATTATTGGCATTGTTACGGACCCTAATATTAAATTGACTTCCGTATTCCATGCTTTTGTCATACTCCCCATAAACCCTGAGAGATACATCGTTAGAACTAAATTCTCCAGCGCAATCACCATCATAACTTTCGGTGCTATTTCCAGTACCACTACCACTAAACTTCCCATCCTCACCGACTGTAAAAGAGAATTCTGCCACTTCATTCACACGAAATGTAGAAGACGTATGAACATATGTGCCTACATGCATGTAATTCCCTTTCCAATTGCTTCCTAAAATAGGATCAGGAGGAGGCGTGGTAGGAGCTGGTGTAGTAGGCACGGGTGTAGTAGGAGCTGGTGTAGTGGGTGAGGCCGTGGTAGGAGCTGTTGTGGTAGGGGCTGTCGTTGTTGTAGGGGGAGCCGTGGCTGTAGGTGCTGGTGTAGTTGTTGGGGGGGCAGTTGTTATTTTAGGACATAATTTCGGATCAGAAACAATCCTGCCCGTTGAACAAACATAAAGAGTCTGTCCTTTTGGAGTTTCAGTTTGTATTAGACATCCAGAACTGATCAATGTCAAAAAGACTAAAGTGAAGATTATAGTACCATTCCTCAAAACTAATGCCTCCACTTCTCCTTTCACTCCGATGTTATTTAAAACCTTTTGACGATATGAAAAAAGCAGTGGGGGATAAATTCTAAAGGGTATCTTCAGTTGGTTGAGAAATTAGTTCATCTATTTCTATTAATCTGGTTTAAAATTATAGGATTTAGGATCTCAATCATCTTGATCAAATTCTGTGATACTTTCGAAGCTAGAATATCGTCTAATGTTTGATTATACAAATTTATCTCATGCTATAAACTCTCTCCATACACTACCAACACCATGCTCCACCCGAGCCGCAAGGTTCTCAACTAGAAGCCACTTATTCATCACGAACTCTTCAACAGATAGCTTCTGAACCTCAACCCTCGACTGACCTCTCCAACATGTATATCGATACGATAGGAACTAATGAGAAAAACAAGAAAGACGCTATAACCTCGATAACCTAATTTAAGACCCCTCCTCGTCAGCAAAATTTGCTAAGGCACCTGCCATAAAAGACGCACCACTTTCATTTTCGGGCGCGTTTTTCTTTTTAAAAGAAAACGATGCGGGGGAAGGGATTTGAACCCTCGAACTCCTACGAGACTAGGCCCTGAACCTAGCACCTTTGGCCAGACTTGGTTACCCCCGCGCTATTAAGCTATATTGGAGGGAAATAGTCGCTGTTATTAACACTGATTCTAACGATGAAAAGGCATTTCCAATGCCTAGCTTTAGTTTAATACTTACATATTTTGACATAGATAAAGTCTATGCAATAAAAACAGCAGAACAAAATGGTTAAGAGGCCTTGATAATCTATTTAACTCAGCATGTTACAGGTTTATTTCTCCCCTGTTTTTCCTCAAGCTCAATGCTAATATCTGCTATTGACCTAGTCGTCTCTATCAATTTCAAAAGCCTTTTTAAAAGATGCTTTCCTTCCTCTTCCATTTTTGACCACCCTTAAAGACTTTCATACCTTTTTCAACCCCAATAAAAGGTATAATTTAAACCCAACTGATTAGTTTCCAACCTGCTATCGTCCCATCCGAATTTCTTGATGCTTTCAGATATTCCATTTCCATGTTGTTGTAAATAAAAAGGCTTAACTGCCTCTTGGTCATCTTAAAGCCCTTTTTCTCCAGCTCGGATAAAAGGGTGGTGCCTTCTAGATAATTATTTTTTGTATTCTTGAAGATTTCAAGGATGTGGTATTTTTTTCGGCCCAGGTATCCCATGTAATTTTCACCCTAAATTAGTTTTATAAATGAAGTTATTTATATATTATGCATATATTTTATTTACATGTATATACAATAACCTTGTTTTCCCTCCCAAGATATTCAATAAAAGTCAGTAGAGTATCATATTTTTCTCGCCTTGACCACAAGCGTAGACAGGGTAATACTCCTGCCGCCTGCATCAAGGAAAGATAGGAAAGTGCTCCACCGGCTATCTCTTTTGTACTTGGCCTTTTTGCCCTCCTTGAAATGATCCAGCGCCTCTTCCCTTGAACCAAATTCAATCTTCTCTTTTTCCACCCCAAGATACTCGATTTTAAAACCTGTTTTTAAAAGGATTTTCTTAATCTCAGATTCAGAATACGAAAACCTCGATCTCCTCCCAAGCTCCTTTAGATTCTCAGAATGAAAACATACAAAAGCAAAGGGATAGCCCTCGTTTAATGCCTGATAACTTCCAGAAACGATCTCATCTGACATGCAGAAATGAGAGACGACCATGTCTATACTGCCAAGGCTTCGGTAGTCTGTAGTATAGGCATCTCTAACATGAAAGTTCACATTCTTGATATCGTTTAAAATAGCATAACTTTTCGCCTCTTCGATACGATCCTCCAGGATGTCAATGCCTATAACGTATTGAGAATCCGGCGCTATGGCAAAAGTCAAAGCACCTGATCCACAGCCCACATCTAAAAGGCAATATTTACCAATAGGTTCTTCTCTTATCAAGTCCAAAAGAGTGGCATTTACAGAGCCTACAGACCTCATATCTCTCTCCTTTGAAGCGATAAACTTTATATCGCCTTTCTCTTAAATGGCATTACAGAGTAGATAATTATGCAGGTTTTTGACTTAAAAAGTTTGGCTGGAAGTGAGGAAAAAAGAGAATATGTCCTGGGCCTTAAAGATCTTAACACACATGCCGTCTACATGATATATGGGATCTTAGATACAGGAGACGTAGAAAGGAAAGTTTATCCTGGAAAGGGCCACGAAGAGATACTCTGCATCATCAAAGGTACAGTTGATGTCATAGGTCAAAACGAGACTGTCTCCCTTAGCGAAGGAGAGGCAATACACCTTCACGAAGACGGCGTTTATCATCTAAAAAACAAAAGTGATGTTATTAGTTACTACATCCTTGCCGGCGGACACAAAATGGAAGGACACCATTAGTAAAAAGACCTAATTTACCATCCCCCCAAAGATTTATATCCAATTGGATTAGTACTTATAGGAAAAAAATAGGAGCAGTTTTAAATGACAGAAGGAGAAACACAAGAAGCGTCGGATCATCCTATAACCATAACCGATGGAGTTTTTGATAATATAATAAAAAAATACCCCCTTGTATTGGTGGATTTCTGGGCCGGCTGGTGCCATCCCTGCAGGATGATTGAACCTACAATCGAAGAAGTTGCCAAGGAGAATGCGGGAAAACTTGTCTGCGCCAAACTCAACGTAGACGAGAACCCGAATACCTCAGCAAAATTTAGGATAATGAGCATCCCCACATTGATGTTATTCAAAGATGGACAGCAAGTGGACACAATCATAGGGGCAGTGCCCAAATCCACAATAGACGAGAGGATAAAACCACATTTATAAATGGGATAAAAAATGGTCAAAAGGAAAAAGCAGAAGGTATCCATGCCAGCCTCTGGGGCTGGTCTTATAAGATATATGGATGAAGAGGGAACTGGGTTAAAACTCAAACCCGAACACGTGGCGTATATGTGCGTTGCCATAATCCTGATCAAAGTCGCAACTGTCATCTTCTAGGTGAATCCCTTGAGGATCGCTATAACAAGGCCAAGGGAGAGGTCCAAGGACACTATAAAGCTTTTGGAAGACCGAGGAGAGGAAGCCTTCATTGTACCGGCCATTGAGATTGTGCCAAGACAAAAAAATGAAGTAACAAAAGCTGTAGGCTCTTTGGAATCGTATGCCTGGCTCATCCTTACAAGTGCTTCAGGCGCAGCGATAATGCTTGATTATTTCGGGGATGATTTGAAAAAAATTAAGATTGGAGTGATAGGTCCAAAAACAAAAGAGATCTTGGAGAAGAAAGGCATAGAGGTTGCCCTTATTCCGGAAGAATACAAAGCTGAAAATCTCGCTGATGAGCTGATAAAACAGGGGATAGGAGGAGATAATATACTGATAGCCAGGGCATCCATCGGTAGAGAAGTTTTGGTGGATAAATTAAAAGCTGTGGCAAATGTCACCAATGTACATCTCTACGATACCACGGCTCCAAAGGATACCTCAGAAATGCAGGAGCTTTCTCTAAAACTTGAAAAAAATGAGATAGATGCCATAATATTTACAAGCTCTCAAACCGCAAAGAATCTTTTTGAAGTAGTCGACCCTGAAAAGGTTCAGAAGAGTGGCGCTAAAATCTGCGCCATTGGCCCTATTACTGCCAGAACCCTGCAGGACTTTGGAATCGAAGTCGATATAATGCCTAAAAAATATACTGTTAAAGCAGCCTTAGATGCTTTGGAGGGCAAAAATGGCAGATAAAGTTGTGATATGGCCCATCAATCTTGATTCTGAAAGGACGAGGAAAAACGGGAGGAAGGTATCCAAGAAGTATGCCGTTGTAGACCCTACCCTAAAAGATATTGAAAAGGCTGCCCAAAAACTCGGCCTAAATCCTGTCGGCGTAAAAGAGAAGGCACACCCCAAAGAGTGGTGGGGTGTAAAGGGCTACATCAAGGTGGATAAACTTAAATCAAAAGGTAATACAATAAAGGAGATAGGCAAGAATATTCGAAAGACGAAAAACAAAAGATAAAAGCAATAAACTTTCAATTTAGTAGGACAAACACGAAAATGGGGGTGTTTTATGGGAAATAAAGCAAAAATAGTCGAAGGGGCACAGGCTGAAAAATTAAGCGAGGCAGAAGAAAAGCCCTCCATCACTATAATGATCGATGAAGAAGCCTGGATCACCTGCGAGATGATTGCGGTGGGGGCATTATCGCCGCTTCATGGATTTATGACCCAGGAGGACTATCATTCCGTACTCGATGGTGGCAGGCTTTCAGATGGTTCCCCTTTCCCTGTTGTTCTATCTTTTGCCCCGGCTGGGAAGCGAAACGCTGAAACCGTGGAGACGAAATTAAAAGAGGGGGACACCGTGACGCTTATTAATACCCTTCGTGAACCTGTCGCGACCTTAGATGTTGAAGAAAAATGGGGATATGACAAAAAGGAGAGGGCAAAGAAGGTCTTTGGCACCACCGATGAGCACCACCCGGGTGTAAAGAAAGTTTACGAACGTATGGGGGACGTGTCTCTGGCTGGAAAGATGACCTTGTTTAAGAGGCCTAACTGGGGTGCTTTTGAATCTCTTCGCATAACTCCTGAGGAGTCAAAAGGGATGATAAAAGAAAGGGAGGCCAAGAATGTAGTGGCTTTTTGGACTGGCGCAAACCCAGTGCACAGGGGCCATGAGCATATCCAGCGCAACCTGATGGAGCACTACGATCTTTTGATGGCTGTTCCGTTGGTTAATATGGCCAAGGCAGAGCAGGTTGCATCCGAATATAGGGTTGCGTGTTATGAAGTGCTTTTTAAAAACTATTATCCAAAGCATAAAGTCCTTCTCGTCCCGGCCAAGATAACATATATTTTCGCAGGCCCCAGAGAAGCAGTTTTGCATGCGATAATCTCCAGAAATTATGGTGCAACTGCTGTGGCCATTGGTAGAGACTACGCAGGTATCGGCGACTACTTCGGCAAGTATGAAGCCCACTCTGCTTTTGGTGATTATACAGAAGAAGAGCTGGGGATTCATCCCATATTTTTCAGGGAAGTCTATTACTGCGCCAGATGTGGCCATACTGTAACAGATGATACTTGCAAACACGGCGAAGAGTTCAGGATTGGGATTTCTGGTACTGGTATCAGAGAACTTATGAGATACGGATTTTTACCTCCAAAAGAAATCGTGCGTCCAGAGATTGCTAGGCTTGCTATTCAAGGGGTTATACCGAAAGGCGTTGGCCCTGATGGTAATGCGGTAGATATCCCGGGGAAGGTCATGAAAAGACTTTTCCCTTTCTATCT
>JBHICB010000063.1:0-6961 GCA_046759365.1 Hydrothermarchaeales archaeon (SeqCode) | reverse complement strand
CATGGGTGGCAGAGAAGGTCTTGTGGATACCGCTGTTAGGACATCTCAATCCGGCTACATGCAGAGAAGACTTATCAATGCTTTACAAGATCTAAAGGTAGAGTATGATGGAACTGTGAGGGACACCAGAGGAGTGATAGTAGAGGCTGAGTATGGAGAGGATGGCGCTGATCCTTCCAGGACGGATTGGGGCACCGTTGTGGATGTCAAAAAAGTTATCGACAAAGTCATCGAGGGCAGAACTGAATGAAATATCTGAAAACTGATAAGATTGTGAAGAAACTGGAAGAAGTCAAGGATGATTTTCCAGAGAGTATTTACATAGAATTAACTGAGAATCTGAAGGACAGAGATATAACCAAAGAAGAACTGGCCCTGATAATTGAAGAGGTCAAAAGGAGATATGATTACTCCAAGATGGAACCAGGTGAAGCGGTGGGGATAGTGGCTGCTCAGAGTATGGGTGAACCTTCTACTCAGATGACCATGAGAACATTTCACTATGCTGGCGTGGCTGAACTAAACGTCACTTTAGGACTTCCACGGATTATGGAGATCGTCGATGCTCGAAAAAAGCCTTCAACGCCCATGATGACCCTCTATCTAGAGGAAGAGTATGCTACAGATATCAATAAAGCCAAAGAGGTGGCAGGGCAGATTGAAACTACGGTGGTTGGAGACGTTATATCAAAAATTGAGACGGACCTCATCGAATCACAGGTCATTCTGTTCTTGGACAAGTCAGAGATCAAAAAGGGAGGAATTGCCGTTGAAAAGATCGTTGAAGCTTTGAATAAAGCGAAGATCAAGGTTGAAAACTTTGACAAAAAAAAGATCATATTAACCTCAAAGAAAACCTTGATCAAAGACCTTCGAAAGATCGCAAATAAGGCGATGGTTGCCCACCTGAAGGGTGTAAAGGACGTCACAAAAGCGGTGATGAGGAAGGAGGAAGGAGGATACGTCATCTACACTGAAGGTTCAAACTTAAAAGAAGCAATGAAGATTGAGGGTATAGACAAAACACGTGTTAAGACCAACCATATCCTCGAAACAGAATCGGTTTTGGGTATAGAGGCTGGAAGAAACGCGATAATAAACGAGGTTTTGGATACTCTAAGTGAGCAGGGATTGAGGGTTGACATAAGGCATATTATGTTAATTGCTGACATGATGTCTGTTGATGGCAAGGTGAAGGCTATTGGTAGACATGGTGTTTCTGGCGAGAAGGCATCTGTTCTAGCTAGAGCAGCGTTTGAAATCACTGTGGATCATCTGCTTAGAGCGGGCATAAAAGGCGAATATGATGAGCTGGATGGGATAGTGGAAAACGTCATAGTCGGTCAACCAGTCAAACTTGGAACAGGTATGGTAGACCTCATAATGAATAGGGAGACTGGAAGATGAATGTGGAAAGAGCCATAAGGACGGTGGTTGATACTGGAGAGGTCATCTTGGGAGCCAAGAGATCCATAGTGTCAGTAATGGATAAAAACGCAAAATTGGTCATAATTTCATCAAACTGTCCAAAAGATCAAAAAGAGGATCTACTACATTATGCCGACCTTTCAAAAGTGCACGTTTATGAATTTGAAGGTTCAAGCATGGACTTGGGTGCAGTTTGTGGAAAACCTTATGTTGTTTCCATGTTAGCCGTTGTCAAAGCAGGGGATTCGAATGTATTCGAGCTTGTGAGGAGAAGATAGTTGTGATTAAGCTCACAGCAGACGAACTGGGGTATATAACAGTCTTTGAACGGACAACTGGCGCCATTACCAAAGACTGCATCATAGAAGAGGATGAGAACAAAATTATTTTTGTTGTTAAAGAGGGCGATATGGGTCTGGCAATCGGAAGAAAAGGAGCAAATGTTCAGAAAGTGGGAAAAACCATAGGTAAGAGAATAGAAATCATCGAACACGCAGAGGACCCAGCCAAGTTCGTTATGAACATACTACGTCCCTTAAGGATCAAAGAGGTTTCAGTTTCTAAAAGAAACGATAAAAAGATCGCATTGGTGGATGTGGATGACCGAGACAAGATTAAAGCTATAGGTAAAAGAGGTAAAAATATCCAAAAGATAAGAGAATTGGTCGAAAGACACTGTGATATTAACGACGTTGTAATTACTTAGGAGTCAAACTAAAATGGCGAGAAAATCAACAGGCGAGTTTGCTGGGAAAAAGCTGCGGCAGAGAAGGCAGAAATTTAATTGGGATGATCCAAAATACAAAAGACGTGCGCTGAAACTCAAGCAGAAGTCAGACCCATTGGAAGGATCGCCTCAGGCCAGGGGGATTGTCCTAGAGAAAGTGGGAATCGAAGCAAAGCAGCCAAATTCCGCCATCAGAAAATGTGTGAAGGTTCAGTTGATCAAGAACGGCAGGCAGATAACGGCCTTTGCTTCGGGCGACGGTGCCATAAATTTCATCGATGAGCACGATGAAGTACTTGTTGAGGGTATAGGGGGAGCAAAAGGAAAGTCCTTCGGAGATCTTCCGGGGGTTAGATATAAGGTCATAAAGGTCAACAATGTCTCGCTGAATGAGATGGTTCGAGGAAGGAAGGAGAAGCCGATAAGATGAGCACGCCATTAAAGGTCTTTGGAAGATGGGACTTAAGTGAAGTCCAGGTTGCTGATCCTGGTTTGAAGGGTTATATCGACCTCACTCCGATCTTACTTCCAAGCAGTGGAGGAAGACATGCAAAGAAGCAGTTTGGCAAGTCAGGTATATCAATAGTTGAAAGGCTTATCAACAAAGTAATGGTTACAGGTCACGAGGGCAAGACTCACAGGAGGAGTAGCGGCCGAAATACCGGGAAGAAACAGAAGGCAAGTAAGATAGTTAAAGGGGCTTTTGAGATAATAGAAAAAAAGACCAAAAAGAATCCAGCCCAAATTCTAGTTTATGCTGTTTCAAATGCATCACCGAGGGAGGAGACGACCAGGATAAGGTATGGAGGAATTGTTTACCATCAGGCAGTAGATGTTGCGCCGCAACGCAGATTGGATATGTCACTAAGATTGATAACGTTAGGTGCAGCAAAGGCGGCGTTTAAAACTAAGAAGTCCATAGAACAATGCTTGGCAAATGAGATCATTTCAGCTTCGAGCTATGATACTAGATGCTACTCTATAGCAAAGAAAGAAGAGACCGAGAGGATCTCAAAGGCAGCTAGGTAGGTGACCTCATTGAGCAGAAGAAAGCAGATGGTTAGCAAGATCAAGGATCTGATGTTCGACCCTGAGAGGATACGCAACATCGGCATTGTTGCACATATCGACCATGGGAAAACGACCTTAAGCGACAACCTGCTTGCTGGCGCAGGAATGATCTCAGAAGAACTGGCGGGTTCCCAGTTATTCATGGATTTTGATGAGCAGGAGCAGGCTAGAGGTATTACAATAGACGCTGCCAATGTCTCTATGGTCCATGAATATGAGGGTCAAGAATATCTTATTAATATGATCGACACCCCAGGACACGTGGATTTTGGAGGGGATGTAACCAGGGCCATGCGGGCCGTTGATGGAGTTGTGGTGGTAGTATGTGCTGTAGAGGGTATAATGCCTCAGACCGAGACTGTAGTACGGCAGGCATTAAAAGAGAAGGTAAAGCCCGTCTTGTTTATAAACAAGGTCGATAGACTGATAAATGAGTTAAAACTCACTCCTGAGGAACTGCAGAATAGATTTGTAAAGATCATCGCCGAATTTAACAAACTCATCAAAAGCACTGCCACAAAAGAATTAAAAAAAGAGTGGCAGGCCAACGTATCCGACGGGTCTGTGGCGTTCGGATCCGCATATAACAACTGGGCCATCAGCGTTCCTCTAATGCAAAAGACCGGCCTAACTTTTAAAGACGTCATAGAGTACAATGAAAAGGAAAATCAAAAAGAGCTGGCCCAGAAAGCGAGGATACACGAAATTTTATTGGACATCGTCATAAAACACCTGCCCAACCCCCTAACAGCTCAAGAGTACAGGATCGAAAATATGTGGCCAGGAGATCTTGAAAGCGATATAGGAAAAGCGATGGTCAATTGTGATTCAAAGGGAAAGCTTGCTATGATGATTACAAACATCAATATTGATCCGCATGCGGGGGAAGTGGCTACAGCGCGAGTTTTTGCAGGAGAGGTGGACAGGAGCCAAGAAGTTCATCTCTTCAACAGGAAGATAAACGCGAGGATCCAGCAAGTCGGTATTTACATTGGGGCTGAGAGGATACCCACAGATAGAGTACCGGCAGGCAATATTGCCGCCATTACAGGTCTAAGAGAGGCAATAGCTGGAGAGACTGTGAGCGAAGAGCCGATAGAACCCTTTGAAGAGATGCGACATACCTCAGAGCCAGTGGTCACAGTGGCCATAGAAGCAAAGAACATGGCGGATCTGGCGAAGTTAATTGAAGTCCTAAGACAGATTGCGAAAGAAGACCCCACAGTAAAAGTCGAAATAGACGAGGAGACCGGGGAACACCTGATCTCTGGGATGGGGGAACTCCACCTTGAGATCATAACTTACAGGATAAAACAAAAAGGTGTCGATATAGATGTCTCTACCCCCATTGTTGTATACCGGGAGTCGGTTGAGGGCACATGCGAAAAAGTTGAAGGCAAATCACCTAACAAACATAACAAATTTTATTTCACTGTAGAGCCTTTGGAGGACGAAGTCTACAACGCCTTAACAGATGGAGAATTAAAAGCAACAAGATTCAAAGGCAAGGAGTTAGGCAGGGAAATTGAGAAATTCGGGATGAACAAACTCGATGCAAAAGGTACCGTTGAAGTATATCTGAATAATATTTTAACCGATACCACCAAAGGCATCCAATACCTCAACGAGGTAATGTCTTTAATCCGGGAAGGATTTCATGAAGCCATAGACAATGGACCTCTAGCAAAGGAGAGGGTTATAAAGGTCAAGGTTAAGTTGGTAGATGTTAAACTTCACGAAGATTCAATACACCGAGGTCCTGCACAAGTAATACCTGCTGTAAGGGATGCGATCCGACAGGCAATGTTGAATGCAAAATCCCGGCTCCTGGAGCCAAAACAAAAAGTATTTATTCAAGTTCCCCAAGATTACATGGGTGCAGTAACCCGGGAAATCCAGAGCAGGAGAGGTCAGATTCTTGACATGAAACAGGAAGAAGACCTGGTAACACTTGAGGCGAAATGTCCTGTTGCTGAGATGTTCGGGTTTGCAAGCGAAATCCGCTCGGATACTGAAGGAAGGGCCTTGTGGTCTACTGAACATGTAGGTTTCGAGAAACTTCCAAACGAGCTTCAAGATCAAGTTATAAAAAAAATAAGACAGAGAAAAGGATTAAGTTAAGGAGGTAAATCAATGGCAGCTAAACCACATATGAATTTGGTCTTTATAGGTCATGTTGACCACGGCAAGTCCACCCTTGTAGGTAGGACTTTATTCGAATCTGGAGAGGTCAAAAAGCATGTTATTGAAAAATACCAGAAAGAGGCAGCGGAAAAGGGCAAGGCGACCTTTGAATTTGCATGGGTCATGGATAGGCTTAAGGAGGAGAGGGAGAGAGGCCTGACAATAGACATAGCCCATAGGAGATTCAATACCGCTAAATATTACTTTACCATCATTGATGCCCCGGGACACAGGGACTTTGTCAAGAACATGATCACCGGTGCTTCCCAAGCAGACGCAGCAGTTTTAGTTGTGGATGTAAAGGATAGGGACGAGGCAGGCGGACTCATGCCCCAGACAAAAGAGCACGTATTCTTGTCCAGAACCCTGGGCATAGGCCAGATCCTGGTGGCCATAAACAAGATGGACACCGTAAACTATGACCAGAAGAAGTACGAAGAGACCAAGAAACTTTTAGCGCCCCTATTCCAGGCTGTGCAATACAAGCCTGAGCAGATAAGGTATATTCCTGTTTCTGCCTTAAAAGGAGACAATATAACTGATAAGGGCAAACTGGACTGGGCAGAAGGGCTTGTATTCTTGAAGGCATTGGATGAATTCACGATACCAGATAAGCCCACAACATTACCGCTTAGACTTCCTGTACAGGACGTTTACACCATCACAGGCATTGGGACCGTCCCGGTAGGAAGAGTTGAGACAGGTGTAATGAAGACGGGTCAAACTGTCGTATTTGAGCCTGCAGGTGTTAAGGGTGAGGTTAAGACAATAGAGATGCACCATGAAACCATACCCAAAGCTGAGCCAGGCGACAATGTAGGGTTTAATGTAAGGGGGATAGGAAAGGACGATATTACCCGGGGAGATGTCTGCGGTGATACGAAAAATCCGCCCACTGTGGCCAAGGAGTTTAAGGCCCAGATAGTTGTGTTGCAACACCCCAGTGCCATAACCGTCGGCTATACCCCCGTATTCCACTCCCATACAGCTCAGATTGCTTGCAAGTTCAAGGAACTCCTAGCTAAATTGGATCCGAAGACGGGCAACATTTTAGAAAAAGATCCTAAATTCTTGAAGACCGGAGACGCAGGCATTGTCGTAATAGAACCGACAAGGCCCATGGTGATAGAGAACGTCAAGGAAATACCGCCAATGGGTCGGTTTGCCATCAGGGATATGGGCCAGACTGTTGCTGCAGGCATGGTTACCAACATCACTCCGGTTAAATAGATTAATCTCTTTTTGGAGGCTATGGGTTGCAGAAGGCCAGAATTAGACTTAGTAGTGCAGACCACAAAAAATTAGAAGAGGTTTGTAATCAGGTGAAAGAGATTGCAGAAAAGACAGGCGTAGATATGTCCGGGCCCATCCCCTTGCCGACAAGAAGGTTGCGGATCCCTGTCAGAAAGTCTCCATCAGGAGACGGCAAAGCATCGTGGGAGAAGTGGGAGACGAGGATACACAAGAGGCTTATAGATATTGAGGCCGACAGCAGGACCATGCGCCAAGTGATGAGGGTAAAGGTGCCAGACGGTGTCAACATAGAGATCG
>JBHICB010000062.1:0-7030 GCA_046759365.1 Hydrothermarchaeales archaeon (SeqCode) | reverse complement strand
AAGTATAAGACCAGTTCTCCCTGCAAAAAAGACCAATGAGAAGCTTCGCATTTCCCGGCCAGTCCTTGTTAGTATCACCTTGAAAAACGCTTGCCTTCCTTATCGCTTGTATCTGGCATGGTGTTCCTACATATGCTAAAGAATCCAAAACAATACCTCCATTTCAGTTATAATGTGCAATATTTAAGACATGACATATACGTACACAAATACCGCTGTGATAAAAGAAACGAGCGGCACTATTGGGAGCGTGGCACGAAGGGCCACCTTCCGCCCTCTCAGGTTTCTCAGGGATATTCTCCAGCTTGTATACGTTGTGGCAGCTGCGCCCAACAGAAATATTCCAAGCATAAGAAACGGCACAAGTCCCGCATAGTAGGTCCTCCAAGAATAACCTGCAGTCCCAAAGAGATTCCAGCCCCATCCAAACGGGTCAGAGAGAAGCGCTACCAGGTAGGAGCCGTTTATCATCATCATGTAAAGCATGAAGCCCCACCAACCGGCCAACCCAAGAGGCACATAAGAATACGAATAGGCCACGAATACATCCTTAATCGATTGTTTTGGATAGGCTAGCTTCTGGGTGGTCCATGAAACGGCAAAATGCAGGGACGGCAAGACAACTAAGCACACTCCCACGAGGAAAAGCGTAAACATGAAGAGCCTCCCAATCCGCCAATCACCAAATAGAAGGCTGCCCATCACAATAGTTGAGAGATCTTTTAGCTCCGGAAACCATGCCAGATACGCTATCGCATACACGAAAGCACTACCGAGCATGATAAACGCCTTGTACGACTCGTCTAGATGGCGTTCCTTGAGTAAGTCCCCGGCAAATGGCCTAATTTTAAATGTCATATTATCATAGTCACATGTCTTGATGCACTCAGTGCAGAGGCCGCAGTAGGCGTTCCTCTTTAGACCGCCAGGAAAGAGGAACCACGGGCACCCATAACCGTTTTTACTGCCTTTGATACATGCCTTAAATCCGCATTCGCTGCATACCTCTTCGGAAGATTTGTCACAGACTTGACATCTGGCTTTGCAGATTTTTTCGTCCTTCACCTTCAGCTCTAGGACGCCGAGAAGCGAGTAAAGCCCGATAAATCCTCCCAGGGGGCATATATACCTGCAAAAAATTCTTCCGGTTCTGCCCCTGTATGTGAAAACTATGCCTGCGATTACGGCGAGAACTATGAAGACGAATAAAACTATAACAGTTGCAAGGGGATAAAAGAAAATCATGGGACTAAAGGCCGCCACTACGAGAAACCCGAAGTTCTGCATCCAGATGTTATCCAGACGCTTGGGCCATTCAATCCCGAGGCTCCATGGCTCGCCGTTCTTGCTCACCAGGGCGCGCCTTTGGATCCACTCGCCCGGCGCTGGCAGGGGGCACATCATGCACCACGAGCGTCCCCCCACAGGGATTAACAAGACTACGAGTAAAAAGAACCAAAAAATCCATATTACCATAATAGCAACATTTCTGTTGCCCATAGGGGTACCGACTAGACCGGCCATAATCAGTATTACGAAGACGAACAGGTTGAACCATATCAGCGCAGGCTGAAACCATCTGGACTTTACCGCCCTGTATATGATATCAATTTCCATCAAATCTCTGTCAAGCTTCTTGCGGATTTTCTTCATCTTCATCACCACCGGACCAGTATAAATAGAGGAGGCTACCAAAAGGAACGAGGAAAGTGAGAAGGAGCCCTACATAAAAGCGGTAATTCGGTTCAACTACGAGTTTGGCGCGCATTATAGGGTGATAAGGGCCGCAGGTAACGGAGCACCTTATCTGGAAAGCTCCGGACTTATCCGCTATGAATTCCAAAACTCTGGGCTCATAGGGCTTGAGCTTAACATCCAAATCATACCCGTCAATGTAAAAGCTGTGCTCCACGTCGGTGCTAACTAAATTAAACCTTACTTTGTCTCCCTTCTGCACCCTGAATACTGAGGGAGTATACAAATACCTGCTAACCTCAACATAAAATTCCTTTACCCCATCGTGCTCCCCCTCATGGGATATTCCCCCGTTCGCTGAGGCCCCCCCTGCGTTCGATAGCGCTGTTGCCGATAGGATGACGCCTTTCAGAAATTCCCGCCTATTCAACGCGGCATCACCACCAGCTTACCCCGCATTTTAAAATGGTCATGGTCGCCGCAGTACCATCCACAGTAGAAGAGGAATTCTCCAGGGACATCAGCTGTAAAGGAGACCTCCTTTACCTCGCCCGGATAAATCCGTTCATCAATTCCGTAATGCGGCAGGACAAATTGATGGACGTTGTCAAATGAAGTAATTCGCAGATTTACTTTTTCCCCCTGTTTTACTGTGATGCGATTTCCTTTTTTATCGGTAAAGCTCCAGTGGTCCCCCTGGATTGACCAGTACGCATTCTCTATGTCGGGAGGATTGTATCCGACAACGTTAATCACCCTTCCTTTTTGCGTATCTGCAGGGGAATACTTCCACATAGCCATGGGCAGGGCTATCACCGTAAGAGCCACAATGATGGTATAGGCCGCCTCATCAAAGAACCTCCTGCGCATCCTTATCGGTTTTTCCATAAGTTTTCACCTACCCTGCTCGGCGACTGTTCCTCCTTCGGTGATGTTCGTAAGCCCAGACAGATAATAAGTATAAGAGATAACTTTCCAGATTTCATCTTCGCTTAGGATCCCCATCCAACGGGGCATTGCACTATCATACGACTCGTCCCAGCCTCCCTCTGAAATCCTGGTAAACAGGTAGTTTGGAAGCCGCTCGGGGAGCTCGTTAACATCAGTGAAATCCGCAGGCTTGGGGTCCAATTCATGAGCGAGAGGCCCCTCACCATCCCCGCTTACTCCATGACAGTAGAAGCACCATTTCTCGAAAATCAGCTTCCCATCTTCGACATCTTTGGCGTTAATCTCAAAGGGAATGTCCCATTTTTCCAAGTTTTCAGACTGTATGGACTCCGTATATTTGACTTTGACTTCCGCCTGGGCTTCCGCCACCACCGCCGGTGCGACGGAGTATCCTAGGGCTGTGCCCAAGATTACCCCAGCTATAAGGGGGGTTACCATGTACCCCTCAGCCCTTAATTTAATTCTTTTCTTACTAAGAAGATAATATGTCAGAAACAAGCCAGCCAACACTGCGACGAAGACCAGGATGTACCCATAAGGAATGGATTGGAGGAGGGCAGGGGATTCCCCAATTTTGCCGGACAACAGCAACATACCAGGTAAAAAACCAACTGCCGTTCCGATAAGCATGTACAGTATCGGTATCCCAGTCATGGCAGTATCTCCCATTTTTTATTTTCACCCTAAATTAGTTTTATAAATGAATATTTATATATATATATATCAAATACCCAAACGTAAAACGGCATTGGATCTCGAAAAAAAAAATGACAGGACGCTACCTATGCCCTGGCATTTACTACAAGCTGGCCATTCATATTCGGCTTGTGGTTGGCGCAGGTTATTCTGAAAATGCCCGCCTTATCGGCGGTGAACTCCACTTCCACGAATCTGCCTCTGTTTAATACGAATTCGTCGGCGTAGCCCTCTATTGTGGTCTTGTGTTCATTTCCGTTAACGCCGAAATACACCAGCCTTACAAAATCGCCCTGGTTAACAACGATGGTACGAGGAGTCCATATATAGGATGCTACCTGCCATTTATCATCCGAAAGCCATTTTACTCCTCCATATCCCTTCCCGACATCGCTAGGATTCGATGTTGGGGCTGACAGCTCTTGCTTGGTTGTGGCCCCTTTGATTTCAATTGCGGTTACATATATAACCCTAGTCTGTGGGGCTGCCATTGCTGGCTTTGCTACCTCTGCTGGTTTGCTAATCGCTGCAATCCCTGCAGAAATAACAACTGCAATAACCACTGCTGCGACTAAAATCGTCATGCTTTCCTTTTCCATTTTTTTAACCTCCATTATTTGTCTTTTAAGATGGGGTATCCTAAATGTGATCCTTTACTTATAGATTGTGAAGAAATAGTGCCAAAATAGTGCCATAAAGCTTTTAAACTTAGGTTGCATATATTTTGAGAAAGACAAACAAAATGTTAGAAATCGACATTCTCTTCAAAGCCCTCCAACTACTCCTCAGCTTGGTGATAATTGGACTAGCATACGATGTACATCGCCGAAGTCGATTTAAGATTTCTAAAGTTAGGTTCAAGATATTTGCCTTAGCTTTTGCGAGCTTCGCCATCCTTGTCTTAACCGAAATATTGATTCACGCCTCCATAGGCCCCTACGAGCTTGTTTTGTTTATAGATCATTTAGCTGGTCTCATCTTTTTCCTCTTAATAGGAACCTTTGGAATTCTGCATTTCACTGAACAAAAGTATATGGGGGGGATAAGAAGAGGAAGTTATTATCTAGTTTTCGCGGCGGTCTTGTCCTATACTACTTACACTGTAATAAGCTGGTATATTTGGGGAAAAATAGCCTATGTGATAGAAATCGCTATGCTTTCCCTCATTCTGGAAATTCTCATGATCATCGGATTAAACGTTTTCATATTTAGAAAAATATTTCAAACTCGCTCTTCCCTAAACCTTTTTATCCTGCACAAGAGGTATCCCTTTGGAGGTGGGGTATTGCTTCTCATGGTATCCATCGTTGTCCATATCGTACAACTTTGGATGGAAAAAACCCATGTTATGTTGTTCAATCCCAGTCTTATGAACATTTCAAGGGATGCTATAGTCGTTGTTGCCCTGCTTACGATGATAGACTACGTTTATCGGGTGTACCATGAAGGGCCGTCAGAATATCCTAAAATGGAGTTTTTGAAGAGAGGGGCTGGAGAACTTACCCACATTCTCCGCATCATCCACTACGGCTTGGTTGATACAGGCACTGGGGAAAGAGAGGTCTTAGTTAACGAGTTTTTGGAGAAAACAAGGCTAAGGGAATTCTTTGACAAGGAGCAGATTGCCTTTAGGGAAGAGGATCTTCAAACAGCAATAGAAAAGAAACCTTATTTCGCTGTGGAGATATGTGAAGGAATGCTAATGTTTTTTAAAAATTATCCTAGATTCCTGTCAGATGCGCAGACTCAGTATCTGGGTGAATTCATGGCCAAGTTCTCTGAGAGGCGAAGGTTTGACGAAAACCGCTATAAAAAACTCTGGGAGGGACTATCTGAAGTATATCGAAATACGCCTTCTATTAACTTAAGAAAACACCTCAGCACATTATCCACCTATGGGGTCTCCTCTACCTACGCTTTTTTCGAGGATAGGCATTCTACGGGGCTAAAGAGACTGGACGAGAAAACGGGTGGGATTCCAGCAAGAAGCTTAACTGTGGTGCTGAAAAGTGCAGATGTTGAAAGGAGGATGTTTTTTTATCCTATTCTAATGGCTAATCTTGATCGCGGACGGAACGTCGTCTATATGGTCCCTGACTTATTGGATAAAAGCCTCTCTGACCTCGGTGATGTTGAGGAATTTATTCCGAACGGCAGGCTGAAGGTTGTGTCTCTCTCTCAGGACGTAGCTGGGTTAGAAGAGGTGGAACAGAATCGTTATCTGGTAAAAGAGCACCCAAAAGAGTTGACCTCTTTTTTAAGAGATTTAACTAGGGATTTTCCCCTCAGTTCAATTATTATATTGGCAGACTTAAATCCCCTGATGATAAAAGATAGCCCTGCAGATATCTACGCATTTATTAGAGCAGTGAACGAATTTTTATATACAAAGAATGCTTCGATGTATGCCTGTGTTTCCAGCAATACGGACCCGTCAAAACTTGAGATACTCAGGGAGAATGCTGAGGTGGTCGTCTCAATTGATAAAGTAAACAACATATTATACTACGAAGTATTAAAATCTGACCTAAAAACTTTGGCTGCGGAAAGACCTTCTGTTGAAAAAGAACTGTACGACATATTACGTTACATTAACAAAGAAAATTCTAGCGGCAAAAAGCCGAAATTTAAGGAGATAAAACAGAACTTCTCAATTAGCCCTGGCACTACGAGGAAGAGGATAAACGAACTTCAACATAGAGGGTTCTTGGAAATCCATAACATTGGAAAGGTTAAGTTACTTGAAATAACTGATAAAGGGAGAGAACTGGTATTCCAATCAGCTATTTACCCGCTTAAGACCGCTAAATAATTGCGATGTTTTTATTGAGATAGGATTATATCTTTTTATTCTAAAGTCTAAACTTCAATTCTAGGTATTTTTCATATAAATACTTATTTTTAATAACCTTTTTTATCTATAAATTTATCTATAAATATAATTTTTTGAGGATTGAAATATGAAACTACAAAAATACAAACGCATAGTGAAAGATAAACTTTATCATCAATATATGATTACCGTACCTCCCTCTTTGGTTAAAGCCTTGAAGCTCGAAGGCAAGACCTTGGAATGGGATTAACTCTGGGGGATATTTGCAGTGCAGAGTAGAACACTGGTAACGTTGCTTCAACCTACTATTCCCATTCCTGGGCAATTCGGTAACCACGCTACCAGCATCCCCTCATCGAACCGGACGTGAAGTTCTCCCTCATACGGCTCTCCGATGGCCTTCTTCCTCGCGCTTTCGATACTCTTCTTGGCAGCGAGGTATAGCTTTTCGTAGAGTTGTTGTGCTACCCTTTCCTGGGTGTTGTTAGCCGTTTTGGCATTCATCTACACTTACCTCCATTCCAAGCATGGCCAAAGTAGAGGCCCTTTCCATGGGCAAGGTTATGTTGTCCTTGCCGTCATCGGTACTATGGCCTCATCCGACTTCCTAGCCCGGCTTCTCTTGCGACTTCGGATATTCTCCTTATACGCTCAATTACTCCAACCAGTGGAGACCGGACAGGACCTCCCTAGTTCATGCATCCACTATACCGACGTTCCGCTACCCATACGCCGGGAAGGTCCGCATCACCGCACTTCCAGCATCTTCGTGATGCCTGCTGCCTTCGCCCTCAACCACCGGGCTCGGCCCTTCCGTTCCATTATTTTTACGACGCGGCAGTATTCGCTTTATGC
>JBHICB010000061.1:0-7094 GCA_046759365.1 Hydrothermarchaeales archaeon (SeqCode) | reverse complement strand
CCTGGTAACAAGGTTTCATTGGACACTTCCTTAGAGACAGTGTTGCATTGTATCAAAGGACATAAACTTCCCGAACCTTCCAGACTTGCCCATGAGTCTGCCACAAAGGCAAAAACGGAGTGATAGAGGGTGAAGAGAGCTTTTGTATTTTGTCTACTGGTCTTGATAAGTACTGGGTGCATCCAAGCGCCAAAATCAAATGAGATAGAACCACCTTCTTTCTTGGAATAGACAATGTGCCATCTTCCATTGGCTTTCCAAAACACTCGCCTTTAAATTTTGTCTTTGCTTTGATGAGGAACTCAATAAAATAAAGAGAGAATAGGATCATGGCTATTTTTTCCATGTTTCCCAAGATCGCCACCGTTGCAATTAACGCCCCGACAGAATAGGTTAGAGTGTCACCGGGGAATATCTTGGCAGGATGCCAGTTGTATAAAAGGAAAGCTAAAAGGGCAGAGAGCATACTTACAGAAAGCATAGTAACCCAACTATTTCCTGTCTGCCAAGCCACAAACCCCAGAAAGCCAAGAATTAATGCGCCAAGTCCAGCCTCTAATCCATTGAACCCTGCAAGCATGTTAAAGCCGTTCGAAGCACCTGCAATGCCTAGGGGTATGATAACAAGAGGATATAGAATTCCGAAATTAATTGTTCCAAAAAACGGCACTGCCATTGTCGAGTGCCCAGCATTTACGGCCATCATGGGCAGAGCAGCTGGAATGGTCAAAAGCGGCTTTTGCCACTGCTTCAATCCAGTCTTCCATCCCAAAACATCATCTAGCATTCCTACTACAGTTATACTCAAAACCGTTGTTATGCCTGCCAATATCAAAAACAGATAAGTATCTAGGGGATCAAAATGGAAGTAAAAAGTTGTAAGTCCGATATATGTCAATACTCCTGCCATAAAGCCGGCAACAACCGTAATCCCTCCAAAATCAGCAACTTCTGGCCTATCAAATTTGTTCAAATCCTTGCCAATAAGTCCTGCTTTTTTTACTGCTCTGATCCATAAAGGAGTAAGAAGATATGTGGTCAAAAAAGCAACTAAAAAACAGATAAACAATATAATCTCCATTTGTTCTTCTCCTTCTCGGATCTAGTTTCAAGTCTGACGTGTAGATATATACCTTACGATTTTAATATACCCGTTCCGCATACAATTAAAGTCCAGCAAAAAACAATCTAGACCTAACGTAATTTTTATTGATTGTAGGGTCCTGTGGAATCGCCTGTTATTGGGAAATTAAGGTAATCTACAAATTCTCAAGAAATTTTTGAAAACCTCAGGGCCTTTTGGAGTATGTTCAACCTCTGGATGGAACTGTACACCAAATAATGGTAAACTGGAATGTCTCATTGCGGCTATGTCACAGGTATCTGTACGGGCAAGTTTGACAAAGTTTTCAGGAAGTGTTAGAACCTCATCCTTGTGCGAGACCCATGCCTCAAACTCCGGCCCCAAACCCTTTAATAGGTCGTCCTCTTCGTCCACAAATATGATTGACCCTGCATACTCACCGATCTCTGCTGTCCTGACTTCACCCCCAAAATGTCTTGCCATCAACTGATGCCCTAAACATATACCCAAAATCGGAATTTCCTTGTAGAATCTTCCCAACATCGCCTCGGAATTTCCAGTCTCTTCCAAGTATGGCCCCCCTCCAATTACAATGCCTTTTGGTCCCTCTTTTTCCACCTCATCAATGCTAACATCGTTTTTAATAAGCTTAACGTCGGCTTTGAGGTATTTTAAGGTACGATATATCCTGTGATTGTACTGCCCTCTATTCGCTATCACCAAGATATCTGTCATAACCTCACCTGCTTTTAATTAGAATAAACTATCGGCACAAGCGTTGTCTCTATGAGATGCTTGATTAAACGTTCTGCCCATTTTAGCTTTTTTCTCTTGATAATGCTGTCGTTTGAATAGGAATACTTACCTGGCCTTTCATTAAAGTCCATACCATATAGAACTATTTTGCTAGGCTCAAAATGCTCCGCGATACATACTGCCCTATCGCCATCTGTAAAGCCACCGAAATTTAGGAGGTTCCCGAATGGCCTAGTCTGGGTAGTTCCCAATGGATTTTTGAATTTTTCTGCATAATTTAATATCTTGTCTTTATTGTCCCCATGGGCATGCAAGAATACGATGCTTCCCCTGCTACTTGCCTTGATGATGCCATCAATATCCCCATCCAGGTCTGTGACAATAATATCTGGATCCATACCCCTATCGCTAAAAAATGAGGTTACGCCGTCTGACGCTATAGTGGTGACATCTGGAACCTTTTTAATGGAATCCAATGAAGGGCCTGCTCCGAAGACCGCAACCTCTTTTTTAAAGACCTTCTCATTTACTCGGGTTAGATCCGGTTTTTTAAGATGTGTATCAAGAATCCTTGCAGCCTTAATATCCTCCTCCTTTGAGAAACCAAATTCTTCTAATATTTTAAAATAGAAAGGCTCCCAGTCTCCGTATCTCATTTAAATCAGAACTCTTTATGATACTCGGAATCTTATTTCCTTCCGAACAGGCCACCGCCAAACTTCTTCTTGGACGTTTTCGGTGGAGTAAATTCCTCTCCAATGAGGTCGGCAGCCAATTTTTTGAATGCTATCGCTGAAGGGGAGTCAGGTGCCCTTAATACTACTGGTTGGCCAAATGCTACAGCCTTCCTTGCCTCTGGATCCTCAGGAATTGCACCCAAAACCTGACATTCAAGTATCGTCTCCACTTCCTGAATTGTAAGATCGGTATTTTTCTCTCCCATCTTATTCAACACTGCACCCAAGACGTGGGGGCCAAGCTTTCTTGCGACTATCTTTGTTTTCAAAGCGTCAGACATGGATGATATCTCTGGATTGGCCACAAGCAATAGCTCTTGCCCTGCTGCCAGAGCTGATATTGTGATCTTACCCAGACCCGGTGGGGCATCTATAATCAGGATCTCGGTTGTCTTTAAAACCTCTTCCAAGATCTCCTCAAGTTTGTCTGGATCTGCTTTCTTCAAACCATCCAGTGATACACCTGCAGGTATAATCTTGACACCTGCCGGTCCTTCATAAATTGCATCAGATATTGGGGCCTCCCCTGAAAGAACGTTTTGTAGAGTGGTCTTCATACCTTCCAGGCCCATATGCAACTCCAGATTTGCCATTTCTATATCAGAATCCAAAATAGTTATGTCCTTGCCGAACTGAGCCAAAGCCACCCCTAAATTGGTAGAAACTGTAGTTTTGCCTGCACCACCTTTTCCTGCTGCTATGGTTATCGATAAACCCATTAACTGTCACCAGTACCTTAAATCCTTAAGGCTGTCCTTTGTGTGATTTATGTCCTTCATCTTCCTTGTCTGTATGCCGTATTTGAATATCAAAAGAGTTATCAATTATTCTGTAGGTAAGGGAATATCAAGCTGCTTATCATATCGTTTCAGTGCTTGTTGTATTTTCCTTATCGGGGGGGAATTCAGCTTTTCTTAAAGTGAGGCCTTAAAGCCTTTCAAACCTTACAAATAACTTTCTTCACTATCGTCTCGTTATCGAAGCTGTAATTGGTCATGAAGAAGTTGTCAATGATTCATAGGTTCTCTAATCTTCTCTTTGAATTTTTATTCTCATCCATATTTAACTTCGCGTTAGATAAAAATCTTTTGTCAAAAAAAATCTGTTAAAGTTAAAATAGGTTTATTTAAAACTCTTCTCAATGACTTTTCCAGTAATCCTGTTTATGGCAAGCCTGAATCTCTTATTATCGCCGAGGTAGTTTCCTTCCCCTTCTACAACGAATATTGGTATTGGATAAGGTCTGCTTTCGACTTCGTCCTCTTTAACTTCTATTGTCGGACCATAAAACCCCTCATCCCTTAATACCTTCACGGAAATTATCCTAACATATTTTTCAGCCATTATCCATTTGTCCCCTATCTCCTTTTGCTCTTTTTTAAACCAGTTTTTATAGTTCTCAAACTTCGACTCTTTGCCCTTCCTAACCTCGATCTCTCCGTATTTCAAAATTATGTCCACAAGCTCCAGTTCCAATCTTATGAACTTTCTCGACATGGGATATCTAGGTTCTTTCAATTTCTTCAGGTTATATGATTTGTCAAACACTATAAGACCAACATTATTTGTAATGCTCCTCCACCTTTTTATAGAGTCAGCGCTGGAAATAAAGGGCACAAACTCTTTTACCCCGACATCGGGTATAATCAGATAAGATTAATCTATCATCTGATCTCCGAAGAAGATGGCTTCACCAAAGCCCTGATAATATGGCAGGCTACTCAACTTGCCATTGAATAAAGGGATCTTGACAGAGTAAGCTTTCTTTGTATAGTCGTCTGTGACCTCTACTATGTCCATGGGAGGTAATCCAAACCCGAATTTTGCCGCAAAGATCGTCTTAGGATCTTTGATCACGCTTTGAACTAAATTCATTAATAGTTTATCTTTATTCTTTTCTAGGTCTTTTAGTTCCTTTATACTCTATTTCCCGCTCATGGTTAGTCCTCATTCATATTAAATTGGATAAAAGGTGATATAGTGACCATCTCAATGCATATAAAAGTTTTTTTCATTGGGTGTAGATATGGGGGCGATAGATGGAGAGGAAGAGCTTAAACCTAATTGATGAAAGATGCTCAAAAAGGCCTTTATCTTTTTTTAAAAAGCAGGTATTTTATCATTGGTCGAGGCAAACTCTGTCTCATTTATATGCACTATTAAGGGAATGTCGTTAAGTTCAGAGAAATTGCCTTCCACTATCGCCTCAAATATAGGGGGATATATTTTCGCTCGCTCGTCCCAGTCATAGTATTTTACTATAAATTCCCTGGCGTTTTTCCCTATCTCCTCTGCCTTCCCAGATCTGGTAAGAAGATAATCTATCTTCTCAGCTATATCACCTGGATTGAACGGATCGCATTGCAAGGCAGTGACATCGGCGATCATGCGCTCCATAAAGCCGCCTGTCCCGTTTATGCATGGGACACCACAAGCGCCCGCTTCTAAGTCATATTGCCCATGAGGCTCATACTTGCTTGGAGCGACTGCTATCCTTGCCTTATTTATTTCGACCGTTTTCTCGTCGTTCTGATGCCACCTTGTGGAAACATCGATGTTATCCGTAAGTTGCTCTCTTTTTATGCGATCTTCTATATCCTTTTCAAGCTCTCCACCCCCGATCAATTTCAATTTGATATCTGGGTGGTTATGTTTCAAAATCTTTACCGCGTCTATAAGCTCCATCACGCCCTTGACCGGAGCAAACCTCCCGATGAATATGGCATCATATTCCTTGTCCAAATTCAACGGTCTATAGGTCTTGGTATCCACTCCGTGGTGTATTGGATAGACCTTGCCTTTGACCTCATCTGCCGATAATCCGTGCATCCTGCCAACATTTTTTAATTCTTTTACCATGTTCAGGCCGACAGTAAAGCAAATATCTGATTTCTTCAGCCCGATTATCTCTATATCTCTGATGGTCCTGCTTCCTGCGTAGAAACCGTTGTACCATGCCTCTTTAGGCCCTAAACGTGTATGGATTATGCCGTTTTGTCTTCCTGATTCCAAAGAGTGGAGGAAGGCCACAAATGGGATTTTGTACATTAATGATTTCTCATAAGAGCCCAAAATTGACATCCAATCGTGGGCACAGATTAGATCTGGCGGTTCTGCATTTCTTACTTCCAGGATGGCAAGGCCGTACTCTATCAGAAAATTCAAATATGGTATCTCCCTGCTGTGGATGCCGTTAAACTCCACATTTGCATCCCTAAATATCTTTCCTGACCTCCTGATAGCCTCTTCAGCGTTTAACTTGAACACTGGTCTGAAGACCCTATAGCCATCTATCTCCTCGTATATGGGTAGGTCTCTGCCCCGGAGATGGTGCATTCCAACTCCAAAGATGTTTATCTTACCTGAGATGCGAGACAGTACTTCGTCTGATACAACCCCAAGTCCACCAACTATCCCATACTTCTTCCTCTCTCCAAACTCAGGGAAGCCGTATGACGGCATCTCATAACTGTCCCACTCAAGATTTAAATTAGCTCTTGAAATCACCAAACTCAGCTCCTTTCGGGCGTTTGTCCAATTTTTTTACCTTTTTTATATATAGAAGAATAATAAGCTGGAGAAATAAAGAAAAAACTCTTATATAAAGATTTTTAATCGATTATATTAACTTAGTTTTGAACAGAAGTTACTGCAGCTAACTATCTTTATTAACGGTTTAATGATTATTGAAATCGAATTCGAAAGTTTAACCATCAAGGATGTATGTTTTAATTTTCTAAACTTCATCAACGTAAAATGAGCGCAAACCCATTTTTTCATTTGGCCTTGACATTTCAAAGTTATGCTTTTTTACTTTTTTATATGGTAAATTGTAGAATATCATCCAATGAAAGCAACACAAATTTCAGACCATAACTGATCCTCCCATTTTTGGTTCCACTAATTTTGAATGCCCTTAAATAATAAGAATTAATAACCATTTAATGGTGGTTATCAAAGGAGTATTATGAGATTAATAAAAAAAAAGTGTATTCCTCAGCAACTCCAGACGTTCATCCTTCCACTTTTATCTAAGTAGTCAGACCTGGGTTCTCTCATCATTGGAATTCAAAAAAATTATTTTTTGCTGATTAAGACCTCGTGTTTGTTCATGTCCAACTTTACTATCTTAGCCTCTTTGATCTCTTTTCTCTCCCCCAATATACCGACAATTACTAGCTTGTCGCCTTCATCTTCAATTAAGAGGGCCTCGTCCATTATCTTCTCTTTGCCTTTATCATAAACCAAGTACACACTGGATTCGCACATCTTTTACACCAACTTAGATCTCTTTACAAATCATTTACCGTCGAAATCTCCTGCAGCCATGTTGTAAATGGGAAGACCGGAGGGCGGCAGAACATCATATACAGCCAAAGGCTGAGTCAGGCCGTTCTCGCCAGTTGCACGATAGAACATGGCCCCGGAGGAAACAGTGTAGATAAGCTCGTCCTTGCCATCTCCGTCGAAATCTCCTGCAGCCATGTTGTAAATGGGAAGACCGGAGGGCGGCAGAA
>JBHICB010000060.1:0-7210 GCA_046759365.1 Hydrothermarchaeales archaeon (SeqCode) | reverse complement strand
TAAAGGTACGCAAGATTATCTCTTCTTCATGTCTATCATATGCGAGTGTGTTGAAAAAAGAATCCCCGCTATAACTGTGAATGTAATCCTCACCGAGACGCCCATAGAGGACCTGAAGACTTTCTAGAAACGGTTTTGAGACATCCACGCCTTCCATTTCTACTAATGTACGTAGCAGGCACTTTTCTATATCTCCTGCCATCTTGACAAGCCCTATTTCCCTGTCTCCTATCTTTCGATGTTTGTGGTCGTGAAATCCCATATCTGTCTGGCATACTCTTTTGAGGCTGGCACTCCGGAAGACCTCGGTTAAAATGCCAATCTCCACCCCCCAGTCCCCTGGGAATCTTATGTTTAATGCCAGGTCGCTTGTCAAGGAAAACTCGCCGGATAGGGCATATTTGAAAGAGTCTAGATACTCAAGAAAAGGCGAACGTCGACCCAATTTCCTTTTTAAGGAGTCTATAAGTGGTGATACAAAGAGTCTGAATACCCTCCCATACATCTTCATCTCTTTAGCCCCGATCCTCGTATAGTAAGCCTTGTTAAAAAAGAAATCTAGTTCAGGCGACATAACGGGGAAAAGGAGCTTTGTAGGTAATGCATCAGTAAATGTGGTTACGTCTGCATCGATTAGTCCTATGGCATAGGAATCTACGCTTGCAACGCCGAGGGCAAGCCACATGTCCCTACCTTTGCCTGAAAGGTCTAAAACATGTATATTTTCCTTTTTAATGCCCTTCAGGATTTTGTTTATCCTAGGACCATTGCCCCATAGTATGGTATGGGGAATTGATAATCTCTTTTTATAGAATTTTGCAGTATTACGAAACTCTTCCTTGCTTTTGGCCTTTAAAGACACGACTACGTTGTCCAGATATTTGCAGTTATTTAGATGGTTTAATATGTTTTTTAAAGCTGGATGTCTGATCTCGCTATACAGCATGGGTATAACTATTGAGCAATCTCTTCTCAGGCCTTCTAGCATCTCTTTTTGCCAGTCAATTTCTTGGCCAAAATCGTGCAGGGTCGTGATTAGACCTTTCTGTGAGTAGTCCATTCTGATCGTTTAAGATTCTACTCCTAATAGTAATATAATTTGTGATTAGGTGAGAACCATAACAATAACATCGTTTACGTTGGTGCCGGTAGGTCCAGTCATTACCAGTTCTCCCATTCTTTTAAAGAAGTTATATGAGTCATTGTTATCCAAATAATCCTGTGGAGAGAGTCCTAATTCAATGGCTTTTTTAAGGCTCCTTCCATCTGCTATTGCTCCTGCAGCATCTGTTTTACCGTCTATGCCATCCGTTCCCATGGACGCAATGACCACTCCCTCGCCATTAAGCTTTGACATTGCCCCTAAAACGAGCTCTTGGTTTCTCCCTCCCACTCCTTTGCCTTTTACAGTGACTGTGGTCTCTCCACCCGAGATGATCACATAAGGCAGAGAGATAGAGCCTCTTTTATTCATGATGGTCTCACCTAACATTTCTCCCACTTCCCTTGCTTCACCCTCCAGATCTGTGGCAAGAACCTCTGATTTGTAGCGAGTTGAGATGTCTTCATGTATCTTTTGGATAACCATCTTGTTGCATCCGATCAAGAAATTATGGGTCCTGCTGAATGCCTCGTCGTAGGGTTTTAGACTTTCAGGTATCTTGCCCCGGGATCCCTCCAGAAGGTGTTCCCTTATCCTTGGGAATTTCCCTATTAAGCCATACTTCCTTAATATCTCCATGGCATCGTTGTAAGTGCTTGGATCTGGTACTGTGGGTCCAGAGGCTATCACGTCAAGAGGATCACCCACTACGTCTGAGATTATTAAGACAATCGCCATTGCAGGATAGCAGGCCATTGCAAGCCTTCCCCCTTTTATTCCTGATAGGTGTTTTCTCACCGCATTAAGCTCATTTATCACCGCCCCGGATTTCAAAAGTTCATCTGTTACATTTTGCAAATCCTTTAAAGAAAGTCCTTCCAAAGGCAGGGGCATTAGAGAAGAGCCTCCCCCTGAAATCAAGATTAAAACCAGGTCTTTTTCTCTCGCTTCGTCTGCAATTTGTAGTATTCTCCTTGAGCCTTCAACACCATTTTCATTGGGTATTGGATGTGATGTCTCATTTAGCTCTATTCTGGAGGTCTTATACCTTGCCTTGGTGCCTTCAGGGATATTTACAAAGCCTTTAGTGATCCTTTGTCCCAAAATCTCTTCCAGGGTCTCGGCCATCCCTCCGCTCGCCTTCCCCCCGCCTATAACGTATATGTTCTCCATCTCTCTAAGGTTAAATTTGGTGCCTTTTACATCTAATTCATGACCCCTTATTCTAAATATTTTTTTAACTGCCCTTTTGGGATCAGCTTCTTCTAAGACTTTTTCCAATATCTTAAGGGCTATCTCCCGGGCCTTCCTATCCCTTAATGTAGAGCCGTTCTTTATCAGTCCCTCCCAATTTGCTACCAACATCCTATCCCTAAAAAATTTCCATCAAAAGATCTCTTTTATCCAAAAAGAGTAGCATCTGTTTGTGGACATCTAACTCTGCTACGTTTAGATCCATATTCTGTGTTAATATAACAAAGCTTGCGTACCTTACCACCCAAATCCCCCCCAAAAGTTCAATTATGCCTCTATCCTTGGTCTTCTTATATTTTGTAGCAGCCCTTATCACTGTCTCAGCCCATATTCCTCCGCCAAAATGTTTCTTATTAGTGATTCTATCAAGAACCTCATTTGCCAGGTCCTTATCTATTTCTTTTAACAGGTCCTGATTATCTTCAATTATCCTTTGGGCAGTATCACCAAAGGCCGCTGTGTCGATGAAGGCAGGCGTTGGCTGGGGGCCCTTGTACCTATCAAGTTTTCTCGGTCTTCCTGCATGAACCAGGGGGAGAGGCGGGCGACTCTTCCACTCCTTTTCGTAGTATACCATCATATCGAAAAGGGTAGTGGTGACTTGATTAAACATGGGCAGAAGATGACTTTTCGGGTCTACGTATTTTGAAGTCGATTCATGGAACTTCGGATCCAAAATCCCGCCATGGATCCTGAAATTGTTCACCAAAACCACAGTTGTAAGGAATGTATCAATTCCAAAGTGATCTGGGAAAAGGGGATGATCCAAGCAACATCTTATAACCTCAGAACTCATGCCTACTTCTCCGCCCATGGGCTGTCTTACCTCCTCCCCCCAAAGAGAGGTTATCATTGGGTATGTTAAAAGCTTTGTAATCCCTCCATCGTGTCTGTCCCTTATATATCTAGAAACAGTGAAATCGGCTATCCCGAATGCAATGGGCCTTAAAAGGTAATCAACCCAGCTGGGCTTGATGCTTATCAAGTCGCTATCCATGATGGCAAGCATATTAGCATCGACTTTTTCTGCAACCTGCATGATCTTTTTTATCGTGCTCCCCTTACCTTTGTTACAGGGCGCCTTTACCACCTTCTTTTCTATATTAGAATCCACTCTGAAAGATTTTGCCAGGTGAACAGTCCTGTCTTTTGAGCAACCATCTGCTACTACAATCAGGGATTTATAATCCGGATAAAACTCCTGCAGGCCCATGGAAACCATGCTTAATACATGGAGGATGGTTGCCTCTTCATTCAGGGCAGGTATCCCTATTACAATATCTTTTTTCCCCATATAAATCACCAATAGTATTTCAGGCCAATTATTTAACTGTTCGGGAAGAATCTATGTATCTGAGTATCTCCTGTAGATCTTTTCCCTTTAAAACTACGTCTGCAGCATTTTCCAGCTCAGGGACTTTTGGATTGAAGGCTATCCCAAGTCCTGCCTTTTTGACCATGCATATGTCTATTCTATTGTCTCCTACAGCCACAGTTTCTGAGTTGGGGATCCCAAACTCTTTTCTGATGTCCTGCATCACTTTGCTTTTACATATGGAAGGATAGTTACATTCCACCTTTGCTGGGCAATTCAAGGGCATTACAATCCTGCCGGTCACCTTATCCTCTTCGATTAACAGCTTGGTCCCCACAGCCTTATCCATGCCCAGCTTTTCTTTAAAATATTCCGCTACAATATCGTAACTATCTGTTACAATAGCTGTCTTGAGCCCTTGTGATTTTAAATGTAGGATAGTCTCTTCGGCTCCATCGGTCAAGGGTATTTTTTTTACAACAGACATAAAATCGTCGATATGAATTCCCTTTAAAAGTCGGGCCAGTTTTTGACTTTTTATATACTGAAAAGTATCGCTTCTAATAATCTCTAAAGCTTTTTTATAAAATCCGAATTCTCTGCCCAGAAATAGGATTGTCCTCCCGTCTAGTAGGGTACCATCCATATCAAATACAACAAGCTTCATTGATATCCTCTTTGGAATAAGACTGTTCCCATATTTGTATTTCAATACTACAATGGTCTTATGAAAACTTGCCTATAAGATTTCTAATAAGATAAGCATAGATATCGATCTTCTATAAATCATAAAAGTAGACGGATATTTTTGATTGGAAAAGATGTTCCATTAATAATAAACCATCCCCAACAGATATCGGGGCCGGATAAAAAAATTGTTACCCTACATCTTTTTCGTTATCCAAACCACATTTAATATCTAGGATATTTTAAAATCACTTCTTTTTTAGCTAATTTTGTTTTTATTTTCTTAGTTTTCAGATCTTTGCCTTTTTTAAATGGAATTTCTTCTTTAATAATTATTCCATTTTTTTGGTATATTATCGTTTTTGTCTCTGTGATTTTATTTATATATGAATGATTCACTGAGATACCCAAACCATTTCCAGTTCCTTTTATTTCCTCTGGATTGTAAATACAAACTCCTTTTTCATCCAAAGTGAACAATCCTTTTTCTTTATTTTTATAAAGAATAGTGTCTTTGCCTTTTTTATATTCATCTCCAATAACTTGAAGCGGGCCATCAAATCCAAAACCTAATTTTAAATCACAATAATCATAAACCACAAGAGCGGAATGCAAATTAGCTAATGTACCGATACCCGTTTCAGTCATAGAACAAGGAACTAATTTAAAGTTAGGATATTTTTTAAGAAGCTTCATCAATTTGATAATAAAGGAAAAGCCCCCACTTCTTACCATTTTTAATAAAGCTCCCCCTGAAGCATCACCAATTAATATGTTCTCCATTTCTTCAATTGAAGCAGAACCCTCGTCAGTTATTAGTAATGGAGTATTCTCCATTTTTTTCATTTTTTCGTATAACAATTTTGACAGAACAGATAGATTCCTGTGAAAAGGCTGTTCTACACAAACAACATAAGCTTTAATTTTTTTTATTATCTCTAACCCTTCCTCAACTGTTGTGTAGGATTGGTTGGCATCTGCAAAAAGGTAAATCGTTCTATCTGGAAAATTATTCTTTAGATATTTGTGTAAAGTTGTTATAGCTCTAATATCAGAATTTTTATAAATACCAATTTTAATTTTTATTGTTTGAAAACCTCTATCAATGTATTTCTCTGATTCTTTAATCATCTCATTAATTTTATCATCTTTTATGGTTGCGTTTCGACTTACAGCAAAATTTGCTGGAAGTGGAGGTAATCTATTAAGATTCAAATTTTCAATACCTAATTCTTCCCTTATTAAATTAAAAATTGGTTCCTTTTTCGATTGACCTACCAAATCAAATAAAGCAATATCAACAGCAGCTTCTGTACACATAAAATAGTATTTGTTCCTATGAACTTTGTCCATTAAATCAATAACATCGCTTACATTTGCTATTCTTTCATCTAAAATATCTGGAGCTACCATCTTTACTATATCATCAATCATTTGATCTCTAACTTCTCCAGAATAAGCAGGTATTAGAGGAGATCCTTCACCCCACCCAACAAGACCGTTATCTGCTGTTATTTTAACTAAGAGGTTTTTTCTGAGATAATGTGTTCCGACGCCAATTGGTATAGGCCTTTTGTATTTCTCACAAATTGAGAAGACTTCTATTTTGCTTATTTTCATTAGATTTTACTTATAACTAATGTTTAAAACTTTAACTCTCTCTTTTTTTATTAAGTTTCCTATTCCAGTCTGTTTTAATGAATTTTCTTATGACCTTTATTTTTGAGGATAGATCCTCATCCCTTTCTGGTTCCCCATACGATATACAGCATGCCGCTTAGATTCTCCTCCACTTCGACACCATTCAATAAGGCCTTCATATCCTGTACCATGCTCCTTTTGATGTCTGCCGCCGCCAATCTGTTCCCAAAATCCCAGAGAGGATTTAGTACACTCAAAATACCTCCAAATGGCCTGACATCGATTATCACAATACGCTTCCCCGGCTTTACAACCTTGACCATCCTTTTAAGAGCCTTCTTATAATCAGGGATGACGCTCATGGCTAGGGTACATATGGCTCCGTCAAAATGATTCTCTGGATACGGTAACTTGGCCGCATCGCCTTGGACAATCTCGATGTTCCTCCAACCTTCTTTCGCTATTCTTTTTTTGGCATTTGCCAGCATATCAGGGGAATAATCGAATCCTAGGATGTTTCCATCCTCCCCAACTGCTTTGACCAGGTGGGGAAAATTGTGCCCCATTCCACAAGCCATATCCAAGACGAAATCCCCCTTTTTTAAATCCAGCTTTTCTACAGCTCTGGTCCTAAACCGCTTCGCCTTTCCCATCGAAAACAAGAAGACCATGGAATCATAAAGCGGAGGCCAGCTCCAAAATTTGTAGGACTTCTTAACATCCTCTAGAGTGTGCATATCGCGCCCTTTTTTAAGATAATTAGAGAGTCTTAAGGTAATCTATGAGATCATCTAAATCTTCATCTGACATGGACCATCTGGGCATCGGGAATTCCAGCTGTTCTCCATCCGGTTCGATGCCTTCCGTTAAAGCTTTTTTTATCAGTTCTTCGGTGTAAGGGGGATGCTCTTCGCCCTCATGTCCATGCTCTTCTTCAGTCAGGACAGAGTATCTAATGTCCGGAACTTCATATGTGCCCATCATCATCTGAATTTTACCGCCTTTTCCATCCTCTCCATGGCAGTTGACACACGTCATCATGGATGACATCATGGGCCCCATCCCCATATCTGCAGTGATTGTTTTACCGGAATTGCTTGTACCGGCGTAATATATCCTTTCGCCATTGGATGAATACACTGATTTAGTTGTGGGGGAACCTATCATCCCTATCCCGATATCTTCACGATGATCTCCGGATCTCATCATGG